>CAIQSY010000073.1 GCA_903874585.1 uncultured Chlorobiaceae bacterium
GAGGAAGATGGATTACCAATTCCAAGTGAATCGTTTCAAACAATGCTTGTTGCGGTATGAGTCAACTTCCACGACTTTCTGGTCGAGAACTTGTTAAAGTCCTGTGTAAAGTGGGATTTGTTGTTAAACGTCAGCAAGGCAGCCATATTGTTTTACGCCGAGAAAATCCATGGGCACAATCAGTTGTGCCTGATCACAAGGAGCTGGATCGAGGCACATTACGAGCAATTCTGCATTAAACGATAGCTGACCCGCAACTCTTCAGCCCTGAAAGGGCGACATCCGTCAGCATAGGGTGAAGCCCTATGTTGGATTATGACAATGGTGAACGACGAAGAGGTCAAGCCATACGCAACCACCCCGTCAGGCTTCGCCTGCCACCCCTCCAGAGAAGGGGAATAAAATGAAATCCCGTAGGGATGAAACTTTTGTAGCATCCGTTTCAGCCACTTTAACGATATACCTCTTTCCGATGAGCAATACGAAGCACGAGAACGTTCACTTCAGCATCATTAATTGAGCAAACAAGGCGATAATCACCAACGCGATAGCGCCATAATCCTGAAAGTTCGCCCTGCAATGCTTTGCCCCATTGACGAGGATTGGTTGCCACCCGTGTACGCAAATAGCTGACAATTCGTTTTGCCTCTTGCCGATCAATGCGAGCCAAGCCTTTTTCAGCTTCCCGAGTAAAATTAATTGCCCAAACCAAGTCGCCGCTCCACATCATCAAGTGAAGAAATTACCTCTTCGCCGCTCTTTACTTGAGCCATAATGGCTTCAGCCGCATAAATATCTTCAAGATCATCAAGATGCTCAAGTAAAGCTTCTCGAATAAAAGAGGTTTTTGAACGACCTGTTTTTTTTACAAGATCGTTAAGCCGTTCGCTGACGCTTTGTGGAAGACGCAACGATACGGTTTGTACGGAAAGAGTAGTGCTCATAGCTTGCAATGTTGTTCGTTGGGTTGTATAAAAAAACAATATTACACAAGTTTTCTCCTTCTCAAAACAATGGTTTTATAAAACATTATACCAAAAGCACTCATCTCTTGTTGGGTAGCAGCAGCTCACAACCCACGCAGCAATCAAACACGCAACAAACTTCTGCCCAGCAAGTAAAATTCAGCGACATCCCGCAATGGATGAATGAAAACCCCACCGTCAAAGCGAACCGCCCCTACGCTAGACACCACATGCGTTGTCTCTACAAATTTTCATCCCACAACTCTTCAGCCCTGAAAGGGCGATATCCGTCAGGATAGGGTAACGCCCTATGCTGGATTATCACGAATGGTGAATGACGAAGAGGTCAAGCCATACGCAACCACCCCGTCAGGCTTCGCCTGCCACCCCTCCACAGGAGGGGAATTTTTTGCGGACCACCTTCGCTGTGGTCATTTCTTGTGGTTCCAGCACAACCTGCTCGGTTGAGGTGTGCAGCATCCCCGGTCACTGAGTAGGGCGTAGCCCGTATCGAAGTGCCCTCACTGCCGCTCTCCTCAACCTTGTTTTTGCTCCGCTTTTAGCTCAAAAAGCAAAGTCGGAAAACCGCCCCCAAACTACGGGACGAAGACAAGGCGGAAGCCAACGCCGCCGTTGTTGAGCCGGAGGAAGGGGTGGCGTTCGCCGCTGCGATAAGCCGACCGACAGCTCCCGGCGTCGCTGAGCCAGCTCCCGCCACGAATTACATGAGGAATGCGTGGCGAACCAATTTCAAGACCGCTAGGATTCTCGACCACACCATTTTCTTTGCACGCAGCATAATAACCACTATCATACCAGTCACTGCACCACTCCCACACGTTCCCGTGCATATTGTACAACCCCCACGCATTTGGTGCAAAACTGTTAACTGGAACCGTATAATCTCGATCTACACCTTTCTGATTATTGTTATAGGGAAAATTACCATTATAATTCGCTTGTGATGTGGTAATGTTGTCGCCCGTATTAAACGGTGTAGTCGTCCCTGCGCGACACGCATACTCCCACTCCGCCTCGGTGGGCAACCGGTAACTTTTCCCTGTTTTAACCGAAAGCCACTTGCAATACTCTATCGCATCATTCCAGCTCACAGAAATAACCGGATGATTCTCCTCACTTGATGACAACTGACGCCAAGTCCAAAG
Source organism: uncultured Chlorobiaceae bacterium (assembly GCA_903874585.1). Taxonomy (GTDB): domain Bacteria; phylum Bacteroidota; class Chlorobiia; order Chlorobiales; family Chlorobiaceae; genus Chlorobium. The sequence continues at coordinate 2,132 of CAIQSY010000073.1, forward strand.
ATTATTTGCTTTTTCTGCTTCGGTTCGGTACTTCGATTCCTTAATAAACTGTCTGAACTCACCTACCGTTACCTCATATTTACACATATAAAAATCACTTAACCGCACCTGATGCTGTGGCCCTTCATCAGCTCTTCGCGAAACTTCATTAGGAGGACTGCCCATCGTAAACACGCCACCACGGATGTACGCAAAGTTCGCCGGTGCGCCCGCTTGTGGTGCCGGTGCCGCTAACGGCAGGGCGCTCGGGGCAACTCCTAATTTCGCCAATTGCTCAGCAAGCACTCTTGCCTCGGCATTCAGCGACGCTTGTCGATCAGCAAGCGCTTTCGCCTCGGCATTCAGTTTTTGCTGCAAGGCTATACTTTCCTCTGTCTTTATTCGATCTCCATCAAGCTTTGCTTGCGCTTCGGCAAGCGTTTTGACTTGAGCATTGATGGCGGCTTGCTGCTGCAACAGCTTGTTCTGTGCCTCAAGCGCTGCATTCTTTTGCTCTAATGCCTCCTGCCTTCCCCGAGTAATTTCCGATTTCTCCTGCTCCTCTTTTTTCCGCTCCGCCGCAATTTCATCGAGCTTGCGCTTGGTGGCATCCATATCAACCGTTACTTCCGCGGTGGTGTAAAAATACATCTCATCGTTCCACTCTTTTACCACAAAATACCTCTTTATAACTCCCGCTAAAATCTGCGTTATGGATTGCGTTGAGCTGCTTCGCACGCCGCCACCTGCCGCGCTCTCCTGCTTTTCGAGATTCAACACGCTCTGGCTGTAGCCGCCAACCTCCGTCTGCAAAACCTCTTGAATAATGATCTCTTTTACGTGCAGCTTCATACTCGTCCTACTTTCGCTCTCGCTGTACTTATACTTGCCGGTTCGCGTAAACGTTTGCTCGCCAGCAAGCGCTGCCATGCTCACCACAACACTTTGCACCAGCAGCAGCAAAACCCACATTTTGCCTGCAATTCTCCACCTCTTCTCTACCTTACGCATAGGCTTTTTATTATTTTAACCGCTTTAGCTCTTTGCTGTAACAATAGTTTTACTGTAATAACGTTTATATTCAGCAGATTCACAGTGTTCAATATAACCACTACACGACTCCTTAAAAATCCAAATAACCTCAGCCCATGAAGAATTCACTTCTAAAACTCATCGCTGTCGGCTCAATTGCCCTTGTAACCGGTTGCAGCAGCTCACAACCCGCGCAACAAACTTCTGCCCAGCAAGTAAAGTTCAGCGATATTCCGCAATGGATGAATGAAAACCCCACCAGTAACGACTTCTTCTATGCTTCGGCTACAGATGTTTCATTAGACCTGCAAGTTGCAACCGATAAAGCAGCAGCCAACGCACGTACAGAAATTGCCCGAATGGTTGAAACTCATGTAAAAAATCAACAAAAGAAATTTACTGAAGAGGTAAGCAATGCTCAAGATGCAAAATTAGGGCAGCTTTTCACCCAAGCATCAACCCTCATTGCATCTCAAACACTTGTTGGCAGCAGCATTGATAAAAAATACATCACTCGTGAAGGCAATAACTTCCGTGCTTATGTGCTGGTAAAATATCCAATCGGAAAGGTTAACGCCGAGCTACTCAATAAGCTGAAGGCTCAGGAATATGCAAATACCCGCGTTCGTGCGTCAAAAGCGTTTGAGGAGCTTGAGCAAGATGTAGCCAAATATGAGGCAGCTAAAAAACAGCAATAATAGCAACAATCCCACCGTCAAGCGAATCATAATGTAGGGGCGGTTCGCGAACCGCCCCTACGTCAGACACCACATTTCCCGTAGAGACAACGCATGCGTTTTGTCTCTACAAATTTTCACGATCACAACTCTTCAGCCCTGAAAGGGCGACAATCCGTCAGCATAGGGTGAAGCCCTATGCTGGATTATCACGCATATAACCAACTCACTCCCCGCCCGAAAACAACCGTAGCCCGATAACGCCTGCCATAATCAACAGCAGACAAAAAATGCGGGCAAGATCGCGCGGCTCGTTGAAGAGAAGCATCCCGAAAATAGCGACGCCGGTTGCACCAATGCCCGTCCAGACGGCGTAGGCTGTGCCGACGGGAATGGTTTTCATGGCAAGGGAGAGCAGCCAGAAGCTTGCCACCATGGCGGTAGCGGTCAACAGTGATGGCAATGGTTTGCTGAATCCTGCGGTGTATTTTATCCCGATTGCCCATGCGCACTCAAGGCATCCCGCAAGCATAAGGTAGAACCACGCCATACTGCACCCTCTCTCAAATTTTACATTGAATTTTAATTGAGCGGTGGAGCTTGTCAGATTTTCTCCCCGCTTCGAGTACCTTCTGAATCATCAAACCATCATCAAAACCAGCCGCATCGTGCAACTGTTTTTCACCCTTCCGAAGCCCTTTTACAATCCGGTTGGCAAGAAAGGCGAAACCGACAGCGAAAATACCATGCACGGCAAGTGACGATTGGCGGATTTTTTCCTGCAATACCAGCTCATCCCACGCAAGCATTGGCTCAATCTGCTTCCAGCGAGGTGCGTCAATTAAGCTGCGCCCTCCTTTTGCGTCGGTATTGGTAATTTCCCACAAGCGACCGGCGCCATCAAGACGGATGGTTTTAAAGCTGCCAACCACTTCAAAGGAGAACCACGTATAAGCGCCAACGGTGGTAACGTGCATAAGTGACGAACTGCCAAGCGCAACCGATGATGCGCCAAAACGCATCATCATGGCAACATGGTCGTCGGAGGTAACCGCCTTAGGTTGACCGTTGTGATCGGGGCGAAAAGGAATGCTGATGCCAAGATTGCACGATACTTCGGCAATTTCACCAATGAGGTAGCGGTTCATATCAACAAGATGAGAGCCGATAGCGTACAATGCGCCGCCGCCTTTTGCAGCATCGCTCCACCACGACCATGGCATATCGAGCCTGTTGCGGCTTGCAAGGTTCACCACTGCACGCACCTCATACACTTTGCCAAGTTCTCCGCCATCAATCATCTGCTTCATCTGGCGCACCGCTGGATGAAAGCGAAGCTGATGGTCAATCAGCGACAAGCCAGAGGAGTTACCAGCAACCTTCACCATTGCCTCGGCATCGGTAACATTGAGCGCAAAGGGCTTTTCGCACAGTACACTTTTACCGCTTTCAAGCACGCCTGTTACCATTTCGCGATGAAGAGACGTTGGCGTCGTAACGCACACCAGATCGAGATCGGACTGCAACATATCACGCCAATCAGCAAAACCGTGAGGCACATCAAAGAGCTTCATAAACTTTTGGCGATGCTGGTCGGTAGGGCTTGCTACCGCCGTCAGTTCAACATTCTCCATTAATGAAAAAGCTGGTGCCTGCGCAATACGCGCCCAACCACTGCCAATAAACCCGATTTTTATAGTTTTTGCCATACGTCAGGACATAAAAAAAGGGTGACAAGTGCCACCCTTTTTGTTAGAAGAAACTTGGAGCGATATGTCGAACATCGGATACCATAGTTCATACAATACTGCTGAAATAGCCGTTGCTTATTTACCGCGCTGCTCTTTTGCAAGACGCGCTTTTTCGATATAGGTTTTCTGAATATCGCGCGACACGTTGTACGCTTTCGATAAGCTGTCGGAGCTCCAGAGGCGTGCATCAAATGCCATGCAGATATTGCGAAGAAATGGAATACCAACGTCCGTCACGGTTACACTTTTATCGCCAAGAATCACCATGCCGTCGTTCTGCATATCTTCAAGGCGGAAAAGCGCGACGTCAAGCTCATCGGTGTACAATTTTGGATCTGCCCACGAGGTTGTCTGTTTGCACATGAGATTCAGAATGTGGCGGCGAAGAACCAAATCCTCATCGGTGAGCAGGTGACCTCGGTGCAGCGGGAAACGATCTTCATTAATAGCTTTGATATATTCGCCATCGGTGCGCTCGTTCTGCGCGAAAGCGTACCACGTATCGCTGATGGAGGATGAGCCGAGGGCAAGCATCATCTGCGTAGTATTTTCAGTGTACCCCATGAAGTTACGGTGCAGCGTACCATTCTGTGCTGCGAGATAAAGCGGATCGCCTTCGATAGCGAAATGGTCCATGCCAATTTCGTGGTAGCCGATCGATTCAAGCATCGCGCTGCCTTTGTCGTAAAGCTCCTGCTTGGCATCACCCACAGGCAAATCAGACTCTTTAAACTTTTTCTGCCCTTCGTACATGTGCGGGTTGTGCCCGTAAGCGTAGAATGCCAGACGATCAGGACGAAGCTCCATCACCTTCTCAATGGTATCGGTAATGGTCGCCATTGTCTGTTTTGGAAGACCATAGACAAGGTCAAAATTGATGGAGGTAAAGCCAATTTCTCGGGCAAGATCAATCTTCTCCTTCACGAGTTCAAAGGACTGAAGCCGATTAATCTCCTGCTGTACAACGGGGTCAAAATCCTGAATACCAAAGCTCATGCGGCGGAAACCAACATTATAAAGCGCTTCGAGATGTTCTTTCGTGGTAGATTTCGGATTAGTTTCAAAACTGAATATATGCTCATCCATACGGTTCACATGCTTGAAGAGTCCATCAACCAGTCGTGTCAAATTTTCAGGACTTAAAAAGGTTGGTGTGCCGCCACCGATATGCAGCTCTTTAACATTGAGTGTACCGGGAAAAACATTAAGATACATCTGCCACTCTTTCAGCAGTGCATCGAGGTAAGGCTTTTCATAAGAGTGATCTTGCGTGCGGTGCGCATTGCATCCACAGAAATAACAGTAGTTCTCACAGTAAGGAATATGAATGTACATACTTACACCAGTGGTCTCATTGCTGTCGTTAAAGCCTTTGACCATCGCCTCTTTCCACTGCTCCTGTGTCACACCGTCAGTGCTCCACGAAGGAATAGTTGGATAGCTGGTATAACGAGGCCCGGGATTGCTGTACTTTACTGCGAGATTGGTTGCCATTGTTATCTTCCTCTACAACGATTATTATATTAAAAAAATGTTTGGGCAAAATACATAAAAGCTGCCAATTTCTCTATGAACTCCATTAATCGTTTCCGAGAAGTCTCCAAGAATCGTTCATTACACAAAAAAACGGTTGAATTCGTTATCAATAGATAATTATGGACATTTGAACCACAGTACATGTAATCCAAAATTCAACATCCAAAATCAATCATTTACCATCCATCATAGTATGAACCAAGCAACAACCCCAGTAGTTGGCATCCTCATGGGCTCAGATTCCGACTTTGAGATTATGAAAGAGGCGACGATTGTACTCGACGAATTTGCCATTGCCTCTGAAATTTCGGTGATTTCAGCACATCGCACACCGCATGATCTTGAGCAATACGCCACATCGGCGATAGAACGCGGGCTGAAGGTAATTATTGCCGGCGCTGGTGGCGCAGCACATTTGCCGGGCGTAACCGCCGCAATGACGGTGCTGCCGGTGATTGGCGTGCCAATTTTCAGCAAAAAGCTCAACGGGCAGGATTCGTTGTACTCGATTGTACAGATGCCTGCCGGCATTCCCGTAGCAACCGTCGGGATTGATAATGCCCGCAATGCCGCGCTGCTTGCCGTGCAGATGCTCGCGTTGTCAGATGCCGCAATGATGACAAAGTTGCTGGAGTTCCGCCAGAAATTGGCTGAAGCTTCGCGCCAGAAAACTGCAAAAATTCGGGAAAAACTTCATGCAAACGGCTGAGTTCTGGATTGAAAATCTGCACCTTGCGCCGCATCCTGAAGGTGGGTTTTATCGCGAAACATACCGCAGCGGCAGTACTTACCCTTTCGGGCATGAGAGTATTTTCGCGGGTGAGCGCTGCTGGGCAACCTCTATCTTTTACCTCCTGAAACAGGGTGAACGCTCACGGCTGCACCGGATTCACTCCGACGAGTTGTGGTTTTACCATGCCGGTGCATCGTTGACGGTACACATCTTCCCCGCACCAGGCAAGCCGTCACATTTTACGCTTGGGTTGGAACCTGACAAGGGCGAGGTTTTGCAGGAAACCGTGCTCGCTGAAAGCTGGTTTGGCGCTTGCCTCGAAAGCGCATCGGCTGAAGATTACGCGCTGGTGAGTTGCGTTGTGGCGCCCGGCTTTGATTTCCGCGACTTCGCTTTTGCCAACCGAAACGAGTTGCTCAACAAATTTCCGCACCATACGGCAATCATTGAGCGACTGACTTGATGCAAATCGGTCAATGACTGTCGAATAGTGATATTGTAAAGGAAAGCGGTTTCGAGCTAATAACCAATCAGCAAAACCGGTGTAAAAATTACCGCGCTGGAAAAAAATTCTACCGGTGGCAGTATTTTTGGCGCAATAAAGCTTATTGAGTTCATTCTTGCTTGGTAAACGCCAGTCTCTATAACCATTTGCCTTATAATCCTGACAAGCTTTTTTCGCACCTTGCCATGATAAAGTAAGGTCCAGGACAGTCAGCTTTTGCGGCAATCAATCCGTGCTGACCCGAAGCATCAAGCCAAGCAATTTTCCCACCACCATACTCGTCGCCAATTTTCACCGCAGAAGCTACTGCCGAAACCATCACCATACTCAATCCGGTTAGCAGCAGCACAACCCATAATTGAGCAATACCCGTTTTTGCAAAAAGTTTCATCATGGTTGTTATTTGAGCTTGTTGGAAGGGGAAACAATCAATCGCTGATGCACACCATTCTTACCACGCCAGCGCATCAAACGTACAGCTTTTTCTGAAAAACTGAAAGTATTATTCACAACACGTATTGCATAGTACTCGCCAAGAATCATTCGAGCAAGATTGGTAAGCAGATCAGCAGATTGAGGCGAACTGTATGATCTAAATTATTATTTAATAGCAATTAATGCATATTTTCAACATAGGCAAAAAATCAAATATTAACTCTTTCAAAAAAGGAAGAAACGCTGTTAAAATTAGTTGCAACTGAGTTTGTAGCATATACCGATGAGCAAATTTCAAGCTTGATTTATCAGCATTATGTAATGGAGGTAAGTAGTAATGTGTGAGATATCAGAAATGGTAAAGGAAATGGCAGAATATTTCCATAAAGCTGGAGTACTTTATAACAATGAATTGAGTGCACCAGAGATAGATTCGTGGCGTCTTTTAGGAAGAGATATTGATAATTATGTTCTTTATAAGATCAGAATTTGATTTTGAGTTATAAAAAACATATCGGTTTGGTAGTAAATGCTTTTATGTCTTGGAATTCCGAAATTTATCAAAGTCTCGTTATAAAATGGTCGAGAAATTAGGTTGCTACCTGCTCTTGTAACTCTCTTTTCCATTGTCCGATTTATACCGGATGAACTTACAAATTCCTGACTGATTTTGTTCAACGTATTGGTACTCCAAATCGCCTCAAGTGCCACCTTGGCTTTGAACGGAAGTTCAAGAGCAAAAAATCGATAACAACATATATTAAAGTTACCATCTTTAAATTATTGTCCGAAAATAGGTGGCCACTATAGTCCTCTCTCGAATAACGATTCACCCCATATTCTCCAGCCGCTTGTAGAAGAAGTGCTTTGTCACCTCCGCTGACACAATGTATAGCAACACAATCAGCAGCATCCAGCCGTAGAAGAGCAGCGGTAACTGTGTAAATCCGAAGGTCACCGCCAGCGGAGTAAAGGGCAGCGCCAGCACCGCCAGTACCACAAGCAGCGTGGCCGTCAGCAGATACTTGCCGGGAAAGCTTTTGAAAAACGGGAGGCGTGTGCGAATCACCAGCACAATAAGTGAGGCGGAGATGACCGATTCAACAAACCAGCCGGTCTGAAACTCCGCTTCTCCAGCGTGCAGCACATAATGCAGGACGCCGAAAGTGAAAAAGTCAAAGAGCGAGCTGAGAATGCCGAAGGTGATCATATAGCGCTGGATAAAGCGGATATCCCAGCGGTGTGGCCGCTCAATGTTGATGGCATCAACACGGTCGCTTGAGATGGTAATTTCCGGAAAATCGGTCAAGAGGTTCGTAAGCAGTATCTGTTTTGGCAGCAACGGCAGGAATGGGAGAAACAGGGAAGCCCCGGCCATGCTGAACATGTTGCCGAAATTGGCGCTTGTTGCCATAAAGACATACTTCATGGTGTTCGTGAATGTTTTTCGCCCCTCAATAATGCCCTGCTCCAGCACCTTCAGGTCATGGTTGAGCAGCACAATCTCAGCAGCTTCTTTTGCCACATCCACTGCCGAATCAACCGAAATGCCCACATCGGCGGCATGGAGAGCGGAGGCATCGTTGATACCATCCCCCATAAAGCCTACGACGTTTCCACCTTTTTTCAGGGAGAGAATGATGCGCTCTTTCTGATTCGGCTCCACTTCAGCAAAAATATCGGTCAGTACCGATTGCTGCATGAGCGCAAGATCACTCATCTTGCGGATTTCTGGACCAGAGAGAACAACCGGATTTGGGATGCCAACCTGTCGTCCAAGACTTCCCGCCACCAGAGCATTGTCACCCGTAATAATTTTTAGCTTGACTCCAAGTTTTTCGAGATTTTGAATGGTCTCAAGAACCCTCTCTTTGGGAGGATCAAACAGCGTGACAAAACCAAGAAAAATCATCTCCGTTTCGTCCTTCCGGGTAAAGTCTTGCTGATTATCCCCTGATTTACAGGCCACGCCAAGCGTTCGATACCCTTCGGCGCTGAGCTGCTCATAGCGCTTCATAATCTCTGCACGCTTTTCATCGAGCGCAACCAGTGTTCCATCTTCATTTTCTGCTTGGGTGCACACTTCCAGTATTTGGTTCAGCGCACCTTTCGTGATAACAATGTTCTCGGAGGCACTCCGAAGCTGCACGGTCAGGCGTTTGCGGATAAAATCATAAGGAACTTCACTTTGTACTTCAAAGAGCCGTTTATTGAGAGGCTGGTTGCTGATAATTGCCTCATCAATGGGGTTCTGAAATCCCTGCTGCAGTGAGGCGTTGAGCCATGCGTATTCCAGCACCTTGTCTGATGGATTGCCTGAGGCGGATAATGCTTTATGCAATTTCACTTTACCCTCTGTGATGGTTCCCGTTTTGTCGGAACAGAGGATGTTCATGCTTCCAAAGTTTTCGATGGATGAGAGCCTTTTCACAATCACCTGCTGCTTCGCCATGTTGCGGGCACCGGAGGCAAGATTAACACTGATAATTGCTGGCAGCAACTGTGGGGTAAGACCGACGGCAAGTGCCATGGAGAAGAGAAAAGAGTCCAGAATTGGTTTATGGAGCAGCACATTGACGGCAAAAATGATCACTACCAGTACCATGGTGATCTCCATAAGCATATACCCGAACCTCCTCACGCCCCGCTCAAAATCTGTTTCAGGAGCCTTAAGCCGAAGGGAGCCTGAAATCTTTCCGAACTCAGTCTGCATAGCTGTTTGCATGACCAGCGCCTTCGCTTTGCCGCTGATAACATGTGCGCCCATAAAGAGCGTATTGCTCCGCTTGGCCAATGGGGTGTCGGCAGGGACAACCCCGCTGTTTTTTTCTACAGGGTAGGTCTCACCGGTGAAGGCTGCTTCATCGACAAACAACTCTTTTGATTCAAGGATAAGGCTGTCGCCCGGAATCACATCTCCGGCGGTGAGCAACACAACATCGCCAGGTACTATCTCTTCGATGTGAATCTCTTTCTCCTCGCTGTTACGAAGTACCCTGCACTTGATCTGCACCATTTTCATCAGTTGGTCGATTGCATTGGTCGCCCCCTTTTCCTGCCACCAGCCGAGTAAACCACTCACCAGCACGATGACCAGAATAATGGAAGCATCAGTTTTGTCATGCAGGGCAAAAGAGAGTCCAGCCGCAAAGATCAGCAGTAATGTCACCGGGCTTTTGAATTGCAGCAGAAACAGCATGAGAGCCGAAGTTCTGGAGCCTCCTTTCAGCGAGTTTGGTCCGTACTGCTTCAAGCGATCTTGGGCAGTTTTTTCTGACAAGCCTTGCGTGGTACTGTCAAGGTTGAGGAGGGCATTTTCCGGTGTGAGTGACCAGAAGCTCTTTTCTGTTATTTGCTGAGAACTTTCTTTCATGCTGTCCATCCTGTACGCGTCTTTGGCGCAATTGGCGTTGTTGAGCTGAGCCGACCAGTTAATTTGTCCGTCATGCAGCGAAAATTCGTCGAACATGGTGTCTGGGTGCGCCCTTTCGGCAAGCTGGTTTACCTCATGCCACCTTTCATCATGATCGACGACGATCGTCGCCTGCTGACCGCTGCGGTGTGGTGTGGTGTGGTGGGTAGAGCAAGATAACATTATTTCAAATGCTGCTCACCACTTTATTCTTTCAATAGCCCCATATCCCTTACGAAACTCTTCGTCTTTTAGTTCCTCACGAAGGAACTCTTTATGGTTGTTCTGAACAGGTTGAGCATCATTTCAAGAAAAACACTGGTTCAGTTGTGGGCAAAGCATAACGATGCGGAGCAACCGTTAAAGGCTTGGATCAAAGAGTTAAAACAAGAGACTTTGGATTCTAGCCCACTTTTCCACCCGCGAGTTGCTCCATAATCCACTCTGCCGCAGTATATTCCACCCTTTTTATAATGTCTTGACGATCAAATTGATATGAGTACACATCACTGTTCTGGAACGTCGCAGTGCTCGCATGGCGGCAATTGTGAAAAAGAGGAGACGAACCTTATTGCCGATCTTCAGGAGATGCTGCTCGAACAGCAGCAGCAGGGCGATAAAGTCGGAGAGGTGCAGTCGCTCCATGCCATATCATCCTGCTATTTTGCGCAAGGTGAGTATGATAAAGCGCAGGAGTATTTGCAGCAGTCGCTGACACTGGTGCAGGAGCTTGGCGACAAGAAGGCTGAAGCGGAGATGATGAATAATCTTGCGCAGCTTTGTAATGCCCGCGAAGAGTATGATAATGCAATTGCCTATTTGGAAAAGGCGATGGCGATTCAGAACGAAATCAACGATGTTGAGGGGCTCAGTTCGTCCATCTTTAATTTAGGTCATCTCCATTTGCAGAAGAAAGATATGGCGCAGGCGGCAGTAACGTGGACATCGTTATACAAATTTGCGCGCGAAATGGATTTGTCCGATATTTTGACGGAGTTGGAATCGCTTGCGGAGCAGCTTGGTTTGCCGGGCGGGAATAACGCATGGCAGTTGTTGCTGGAGCAGATGGATAAGGGCGAGTAATCGGTTATCTTTCAGCTTTTTAACGCTTTTTGCTTTTCTATGGAACGACGTGAGTTTCTAAAAAAACTGCTGGTGCGTACCGCTCTTGGTACTGGTGTAACTGCTGGTCTCGTTGGCTATTACCAGCCAAGAAAGGAGTTGTACCAGCAGAACGCTGTTGCCAATGGCAAGCATCGGCTCGATGTTCCTAAAAAAGCGGTGGTGGTTGGCGGAGGTCTTGCGGGTATAAGCGCGGCACTTGAGCTGGCAAGCCGTGGGTTTGAGGTAACGCTGCTCGAAGCGTCGGCATCGCTTGGCGGTAAGTTGACGGGCTGGGATATTGATGCGCTTGGCGAACGTTTTCCGGTGGAGCACGGCTTTCATGGCTTTTTCGACCAGTATTACAATCTCAATGAGATGTTTGCCTCTGCCGGTGTTAAGCCGGATGTTTTTTCTGCGGCTCCGGGTTATCCCATTATTTTTAAAGATTTTCCAGAAGAGGTGTTTGGGCAGGCATCAAAGTATTTTCCCTTGAATGTGTTATCCATTATCAGCCAGTCGAAGCGGCTTGATATGGCATCATTTTTACAGCACTTCCGCGGTTTGCCCCCGTTGGTGGATATGTTCAGGTATGATTATGCAAAGAACTTCAGTGCTTTCGACTCGATTGATTTTATGAGCTATTGTCGCCAGCGCGATATTTTGCCAGCTTTTGTTGATACGGTGCTTCATCCCTTTGCCGACGCAACAATGAACCGCATGGAGGTGCTGTCGGCAGCGGAGGCATTGCGCTATTTCCACTTCTATTTTATGGGAAGTCCTGAAGGGCTTGCCTTTAAAATCACTAATCGTGATTGCATGACGGCGCTTATCGATCCGCTTGCACAGCGCTTGAAGCGGCTTGGCGTGACGTTGCGCAAAGGGAGTCGGGCAAAAAGCTTGAAGGTTGATGGTGGCAAGGTTTGTGGTGTGGTGGTTGCGTCGGCGGAGAGCGGTGGTGAGCTTGTGCTGCATCTTGATCCGGCAGCGGTACCGAGCGATGGATTTGCAGCATTTGCAACGGCGGCTGGTGTGCCGGTGATGGTTGGTCGTAAAAATGGTAATTATCTCGCGTTTGATGGACGCTGTACCCACATGGGTTGCCCTGTAACGCCCGATGCGCAGACGGGCGGATTTTATTGCCCCTGCCATGCTGGTCATTACAATGCTGAAGGTGTGCCGGTGGGTGGTCCGCCTGAAGCGCCGCTGCCAAAACTCTCGGTGCAGCAGGAAGGAGGTGTGCTCGTTGTCCGTAACAACAAACCTGCCGCTGTTGTTGATGGTAATGGTGAAATTCTTGCCTGTGATTATTGTGTTGTTGCCTCCGATGTGCGCGGTACTCGCTCCTTGATGCAAGCATCAAATCTCTCCCTTTTGAACTCTTCGGAGTTTGAGAACAATGTTGCCGCGCTTGGCGAGGCTGATCCTTATGCGGTATATCGCCTCTGGCTCGATAAGCCGATTGCATCGGCGGATTTTCCATTTTACACTGTTTCAGGTTTTACTTATACCGATTCCATCTCATTCTACTCTCATTTTCAGGAGCCATTTATCACGTGGGGCAACAAGCATGGCGGCACCGTTGTTGAGCTGCACGCTTACGCTATTGCGCCGCAGGATGTGAAGCCCGAAGCGGAGGTGAAAGCCACAATGCTGCAAGAGTTTTACACCATGTTTCCAACGGCGAAAAACGCGACAATTCTGCATGAACTCTTTATGCAGCAATCCAATTTTTCTCGCTGGGCGCCGGGAGACCACGCTCATCGCCCTGGTGTTGAAACGCCGTTGCCGAACCTGTTTCTTGCGGGCGATTGGGTGAAGGTTGATGCGCCTGTTTTTTTGATGGAGGCGGCAGCGTTTACTGGACGAATGGCAGCAAATGCCATTTTCCGCAACGAATCACTGACCCTGACGCCGCTGCCTATTGTGCCGATGGAAGGGTTGTTTGCTTGATTTGCTTGAGCTGAAATCCGAGGCATTGCGCTACGGTGTTGTGCAGCAGCGGGCGAAATGTGCGGATGCCGATATTCTCTGATGTTGGATACACTCTGTTGCTGAGGATAATGACCGCAATCTCTTTTTCGGGATCAATCCAGATGCTTGTACCAGTAAAGCCGAGATGCCCATACGAGGCGCTCGAAAAATAGTCGCCTGCTGATGATTTACTCTTTGGTGACCATAAAGGCGATCGTAAATCCCACCCCAACGCTCGTGGATACGATGTGCGGGCGATAAATCGCTGCAACGTTTCATTGCTGATATAACGCTTTCCTTCAAGGGTGCCGCCGTTCATCAGCATTGCGGTCATACGAAGCAGATCGCCGGTAGTTGAGTAGAGTCCGGCATGTCCGGCAACGCCGCCGAGCAGCGCTGCATTCTGGTCGTGCACCAACGGACGTGGTGTGCAGAGTGGCCAAAAAGTATCCTTTTCAACGGGCGCTATTCGTCCGATTAATGTGTTGTTTGGCGTGAACATGGTTGAGGTCATGCCAAGCGGTTGAGCAAATCGATCATGGAAGTTTGCTGCCAGCGATTTGCCGGTCACCTTTTCTACAATCTTGCCAAGCATGATAAAACCAAGATCACTGTACACGGTTTCAGTTCCCGGCGCTGAGAAAAGGGTGTCGGCTGCGATGGCGTTTACCACATCATCCGCAGTGGCACAGCTTTTTGAGAAGAGCGTGTGGGCGCGGAGACCGGAGGTGTGGCGCAGAAGCTGCTCAATGGTCACACTCGCTTTTCCGCGCTGCCCGAATGCGGGAAAGTATCGGCTCACCGGCGCGTAGAGTGCAAGCGAATCGCGCTCAACAAGCTGCATGATTGTACTTGTTGTGGCAATAGCTTTTGTAAGGGATGCGAGGTCGTAGATGGTTGTGGTTGTTACCGGCGCGCTGGCTGGCTGGTAGGTCATGCGTCCGAACGCCTGGTGAAAGACAACCTCTCCTCTGAAAAGCACGGCAACACTTGCGCCAGGAAACACCGAATCGCTGACCGCTTGTTGCACAACCTGCTCAAGTGGCTTGAAGTTGTACCCCAAGGCTTTTGCTGGTGAAGCAGCGGTTAAGCAAGCAACAAGTGCCATTGTGGCGATAATGATACGACTCAACAGCATGGTTGCGTATACTTAAAAGACCGAGAACTTTACATAGCGCTTGGGATGCGCTTTTAAATCGGTAAGCAGTGAATCAAGTGACGAAAGCGTTTGCGTCAAGTTATTGTATAACAATGGATTCGATGAGAGCTGCCCCAAGGTACCTTTATCATTATTGAGTTTTGCCATCAGCAATTCAGTTTTTGCAGCAGCCTTATTCAAGCGCTCAATCGTTTCGGTGGTGCTTTTTGCCATTGCTTTATCGTTCAGCAATTTGGGGAGAAGCCCGTCACCGCTGGATGCTTTCTTCGATAATGTTGCCAATTCATTAGAGGTCGTTTTCAAGCTGGTAATGGTCTCCGATAGTTCTGCACCCATCTTCTCATCGGTGAGAATTTTGCCAGCCATCCCTTTGCCGCTATTGAGATTATCGAGCAGCTCATTGATTTTATCGAAGGCTTTGCTGGCACTTCCCGTCAAGCTTGCCATACCATTCTCGGTGGTCAACGCAAGAAAATCGCCATTGGTAACGGGTGCGCCTTTGCCGGTGGTGATGTCCACATATTTATCGCCCAGAACGCCCAGCGATTTAATAGATGCGGTGGCATCTTTGGTGACGAGCGGTGCAAATTCCTCTTTCAGCTTCAGCTCAGCAACCACGAAGAGGGAATCGTTCCGTCGAACAAAGTTCATTTTTGAGACAGTGCCAATTTTTTTACCGGAAACCGAGACAAAGTTGTTTTCCGCCAATCCCTGCACATCATTAGAGAGAATGTTCACCGTTGTGACACTGGAAAAGAGGCTGGTATTTTTGCCGATAGCCAAGCCGAGCCAAGCTGCAAAACCGATGCCTACAATAAAAAATATTCCAGTTTTCAGATCGCCCCAATTCAACGCGTTCGGGTTTTTCATACGAATGAAAGTCTTTAGGTGATGTTATAATTCGAGAATTTTGTCGGAAAGAATCGAGCGTATAAAAGGGTGCTGCGCCTCGTGCAACTTGTCGGTAACATCGTCAAAAATGATTTCTCCTTTGTACAGCACAGCCACAGAATCAGCAACATTGAAAACATCATCGAGAATGTGCGTTACAATAACGGCACCAAGATTGTTGTTTTTGCGCAGCGAGCTGATGAGCGAGAGAATCTTTTTTGAGCTTACGGGATCAAGACCGGCAGTTGGTTCATCAAACAGAATCATGTGCGGCTTGAAAATCAGCGCTCTGCCAATAGCAACCCGTCGACGCATACCGCCGCTGAGGCTTTCCGGTAACTGCTCTTCATACCCCTCAAGTCCGGCAAATTGAATCTGTTCCGTAACACGCCGACTCACTTCACTCTCTGGCAACTTCATGTTTTCGCGTAGAAAAAACCCGAGATTCTGGCTGATGGTCATGGAATCAAACAGCGCGTTGCCCTGAAAGACCATTCCCATTTTTCGACGAATCTCATAAAGGCTAGTTTCTGTCATGTGGGTAATATCGGTACCATCAACAATGACTCGCCCTTTGTTGGGTTTGATGAGACCAAGCATCAGTTTAAGAATGGTGCTTTTGCCAACACCACTGGGACCAAGAATTGCCTTGATGGTATTGTCGTTGATGGTCAGAGAGACGTTGTTGAGAATCTCCCGTTCACCATATTTTAAACTGATATTTTTGAGTTCAATCATGCGTTTACATGTTTTCCAGCACAATCTTTGAAACGTAGAAATTGGCGATGAGCACCAGACCGGATGACACCACAATTCCTTTAATGGTTGAACGCCCGACGCCAGCGGTTCCCCCTTTTGCCAGAAAGCCGTTGAAGCTGCTGACTAAGGTGATAATAATTGCAAAGACCGGCGCTTTGAGAAAGCCAACCACAAAATCTTTCGGTGCAAGGCGCGGATAAACGGAGTTCCAGAAAATGCCCGGATCAAGGCGATGGTAGTGTTCCGCCATGTAGGCAGCGCTGTTCAGACCAGCAAAGTCGGAAAGCGCGGTGAGTGGCAGGAACATGATGAGCGCCGCAACAAGGCGCGGTGTTACCAGCTTCGCAATCGGGTCGGTACCAAAAGCGCGAAGCGCGTCGATTTGCTCCGATATCTGCATGGCGCCAAGTTCTGCGCCATTCCGTGAGCCGAAGCGTGCGGAGAGCATCAGCCCCATCAGCAGCGGACCAAGCTCGCGAATAACAGAAATTGAGGTTGATCGCCCAAGCATGGTTTTTGCGCCAAAATCTTCAAGCAAATTTCCCACTTCAATAGCAAGCAGCGCACCGATGGAGATAGCGCTGACCAGCACAATAGGCAGCGAGTCGGCACCACAAATCTTCGCTTGATCAAGCACATCGCGCCAATAGCGTTTTGCTTTTGGAATAGCAAGGAAGGCTCTGAGCGAAAACCAGAAAAACTCCTGCATGGTGAAAAAAAACTCTTTCGCCTCTCTGTTGAGCTTTGTCAGCAAGAGCGGGATGAGCCCAAAAGTACCTGTTGATGATGGTGAACTTTTCATGCGTTTAACAGCCTGCTTTTCATTTTTTCAACCCACTGATACGGTATGGTAACATTGCCAAAAATCTCATTGTCACGCTCTCTCATGCCGTGATAATCAGAGCCTCCCGAAAAGAGCAGGAAGTACTCGTTGGCAATTTCGCGATAGTAATTCTGCCGATACGTGTCGTGCGAAGGGTGAACGATTTCAATGCCATCGAGTCCGAACGTGATCAACTGCTTCAAAATTTCATCAGGTACATTTTGCGCTGGATGCGCAAGGAATGAGAGTCCTCCAGCCTTGTTGATGAGGCTGATGACATCAGCAGGATGCGTTTCAATGCTTTTAACATAAGCAGGGCTGTGCGCACCAAGATATTTGCTGAATGCTTCGCTGAAGCTCTTGACATAGCCACCATCTTGCAGAACGGCAGCAATATGAGGACGCCCGACACTGCCGTTCTGCGCCTTGACGATGATCTGCTCAATCCCGATTTTTACCCCCATTTTGACAAGTTTGCTCACCATACGCTCAGCCCTTTCGGTGCGCAGATGGCGACAATGGTCGAGATATTCTTTGAGATCAGAGTGTTGATAATCGAAAAAATAACCAAGTACATGAATATCATGCCCTTTATAGGTCGAACTCATCTCGACGCCGGGAATAATCTCAATACCTTTTTCCAGGGCGGCTGGCTTTGCTTTGTCAATACCTAAAACAGAATCATGGTCAGTAATGCTGATAGCATAAAGCCCGGCAATTCTTGCTTTTTCAACAATCTCTTCGGGAGTAAAAATGCCATCAGAACATTTGGTATGTATATGTAAGTCTGCTTTTTCAAAGCCATTATGCCCTTCGCTTACGAAGCTGTTTGGCATGGCTGAATAATTAATACGTTAATTTAGATTGCTTCTATTATAAGAAAAATATTCCGCCCGCTTTGCGGAAAAGAGAATTATTTTCGCCTGCAAACAGTTGCTTTAGCGCTTGAGAATTCAGGGTTGCAGTACCCCTGTAAAAACGAGGTATAACAGTCCAACTCCAGCCGCAAGCCGATAGAGGATGAAGATGGTGGTGCTGTGCTCTTTGAGATAGCTGAGCAGAAAGGCGATTGAGGCGTATCCCACGATGCCGGAAACGATGGTTGCTACAATAATATTGGTGGTGTTTTCAGGCGTGGCTGTAATGCTGCCCCACGTTTTGTAGAGTTGCAGGAGAGCTGCTGCAAAAACCGATGGAAGCGACAGCAGAAATGAAAAACGTGCCGCAGCTTCGCGGGAGAGATGCAGAAACAGTCCGCCAGTTATGGTTACTCCTGAGCGTGATGAGCCTGGAATCAGCGCAATGCTTTGTGCCAGACCAATCAACAGCGCCTCTTTCCAGCCGATCTGTTCAATTGATTTCAGTGATAAGCCTCTTTTTATTCTGCTCTTTATCTGATACTCAGCCAGCGAAAGAATGAGCGCAAGTCCAATAAGCGTGCCACTGACCCAGTAAAGCGAACGGAGGCTGGTCTCAATTTCTGAGGCAAAGAGCAGCCCAAACACCACAATAGGAAGCGTGCCCGCGGCAATCATCCACCCCATTTTTGCTTCTGGCGTACCGAGCGGTTTTTGCTTCACCAATCCCTCAATCACGCCTTTTATAATTGCGGCAATGTCGTGGCGGAAATAGAGCATTACTGCAACGAGCGTGCCTATCTGGATAATGGCGGTAAACGCCGCACCAGGGTCGCTCCATCCCATCAGTGCAGGTACAATTCTGAGATGTGCCGAACTGCTTATTGGCAGAAACTCCGTTAACCCTTGAACGATGCCGAGAAGAATTGCTTCAATGAGGCTCATGCTTGTGTGATGTTATCTGGTGGGCGAAATGTTGTGTTCCGCAAGCAGCTCTTGCAGCGTGGCGATTGCTTTGTTGATAGCGAGAGCGCGGTGGCTGATGCTGTTTTTTTCGTGGATGCTCATTTCAGCGTACGTTTTGCCAAGAGTGCTCACCATAAAAACAGGATCGTAACCAAATCCACCATCACCTTGTGGCGCGTCTGTTATCGAGCCAGCAACAATGCCGTCGGCTGTTTTTTCAAAGCCAACGCTGCCTTGTGCTGTTGCAAAAGAGCCTTTCAGCGCGATAACGCTTCTGAATCGTGCCGATCTGATGGTTATGCCAGCCATGCTGTGCAGCAGGTGGTTAACATTGTCGGTATAGGTCGCCGACTGACCGTCAGGCATTGGGGCGTATCGTGCTGAATAGACGCCCGGCGCGCCATTGAGCGCATCAACTTCGAGGCCGGTGTCATCGGCGAGTGCAATCATCTCAGGAAAGCGCTCGGAAAGCAGCGAGAAGATTGCGCGCGCTTTCAGCAGTGCATTGCCCTCAAGCGTGGTTTCCGTCTCCTCAATTTCGACGTTGACACCAAGCTCGTTAAGCGTGACGACGTTAAAGAGCGGCGAGATGTTTTCGAGCAGCGGACGCAGCTCTTTGACCTTATCGCGGTTGCCAGTGGCAAGCACAATGGTAATCTGATTGTTGGTTTCTGTATTCATTGGCTGTTAGCTGATAATTCTAATCATCTCTTTCACTGCCTCATCAAGCCCCGTCATTACCGCACGGGCGATAATTGCGTGACCAATGCTCACCTCTTCAATATCTGTTATCTCCTTGAATGGCGAAATGTTACGATAATCGAGCCCATGACCGGCAACCACTTTCAAGCCAATGCTTCTGGCGTATGCTGCCGCTTCACGAATGCGCGTCAGCTCCTCAGCTCTCGCTTCATCGTGCAGCAAAGCGTAACGTCCGGTGTGCAGCTCAACAATATCGGCACCAGCTTTTGCAGCCAGCTCAATGGCGTGCCGGTCAGGTTCGATAAAAAGGCTGATTTCGATGCCTGCCGCATTGATTGGTTGGAGAAATTCTGATACCACCGCAAAGTGGCGCATAATATCAAAGCCGCCCTCCGTTGTCAACTCCTCACGTTTTTCAGGCACAAGGGTGATAAGTTCCGGCTTGGTGCTCAGCGCAATCTGCTGCAACTCGCTGGTCATTGCCATCTCAAGGTCAAGCTTGGTCGTTACCGCCTGACGAAGGCGCGCGAGGTCGTTATCCTTAATGTGGCGGCGATCTTCGCGCAAGTGGCACACAATTCCTGCAGCACCGCACTGCTCGGCAAGAAGCGCCGCGGCAATCGGGTCAGGTTCCTGCTCGCCTCTGGCGTTGCGAAGCGTGGCGATATGATCAATATTAACGGCTAATCTCATAAAGGTTGATAATTACGTCATAAAGTAAACTGTCGCTGACAAGCAGCACAACTGATGTACGCTTGATTTTTTAGCGAAAGTAATGAAAAAAGAGCAGAATGAGGCAAAATGCGATCCGTTGCTTGCCTTCGACTCCGCTCAGGCAACGTTGTGAGTGGAGTCGAAGCTTGTGTGTGAATGATACGATGTGGCTTTGTTGTTTGCTATTTTATGTATGCCCGAACAAAAACCAGATATAGTTATATAAAATAATATCTTATATTTTCTTTTAAAATCGAAAATATTTGACTTTATGGTACAAACAAAAGCACCAAAAGAGATAAAAGAAGAGCCTATAGAGAAGCAGCTCTGGAAAGCCGCCGACAAGTTGCGCAAAAACATTGACGCTGCCGAATACAAGCACGTCGTGCTCGGTCTGATGTTTCTCAAATACATCTCCGACTCTTTTGAGGAGATGTACGCCAAACTTCAGACAGGTGAAGGGGAGTATGCCGGAGCCGACCCGGAAGACAAGGATGAGTACAAGGGCGAAAATATTTTCTTTGTACCTCAGCAAGCTCGATGGTCTTATCTGCTGACGAGTGCCCGCCAGTCGGATATTGGCATTCTTGTTGATGAGGCGATGGATATTATAGAAAAGGAAAACCCGATGCTCAAGGGCGTTCTGCCCAAGGTCTATGCACGCCAAAACCTCGATCCCGCAAGCCTTGGCGGTTTGATTGACCTCATGAGCAATATCGCCCTCGGTGATGCCAAGTCACGGAGTCGCGACGTGCTTGGTCACGTTTTTGAATACTTTCTCGGCGAGTTTGCGCTCGCAGAAGGCAAGCAGGGCGGGCAGTTCTACACTCCGCGCAGCATTGTTGAACTTCTTGTAGCAATGCTTGAGCCCTACAAAGGCAGGGTTTTGGACCCTTGTTGTGGTTCCGGTGGTATGTTTGTGCAGTCGGAACGATTTATCACCGAGCATCAAGGTCGCGTGAAGGATATCTCAATTTACGGTCAGGAGAGCAACCAGACCACCTGGCGGCTGGCAAAGATCAACCTTGCCATTCGTGGTATCGACAGCTCCCAGGTCAAATGGAACAACGAAGGCTCCTTTCTCAACGATGCCCATAAAGACCTCAAAGCCGATTATGTTATTGCCAATCCACCCTTCAACGACAGCGACTGGAGCGGTGAACAACTTCGTAGCGATGGTCGCTGGAAATACGGCATTCCACCGGCAGGCAATGCTAACTTCGCCTGGTTGCAGCACTTCATCTTTCACCTTGCCCCGAATGGCATTGCCGGGGTCGTGCTTGCCAAAGGCGCACTTACCAGCAAAAGCAGCGGCGAGGGCGATATCCGTAAATCCATGATAGCCGACGGCAACCTGATTGACTGCGTTGTCAACCTGCCAGCCAAGCTCTTTCTGAACACCCAGATTCCTGCCGCTCTCTGGTTTCTGAACCGCGCACGGAACAATGGGCACCCGCGCAAGAACGAAATTCTCTTTATTGATGCGCGTAACCTTGGCCACCTCATCAACCGCCGTACCCGTGAGCTATCGGATGACGATATTGACATGATTGCCGAAACTTATCACGACTGGCGAACCGATGAAGGGAAGTATGAGGATATTAAAGGCTTTTGTGCCTCCGTGCCGTTGGAACGAGTGCAGGAACTCGACTACGTGCTCACGCCGGGGCGCTATGTCGGCCTTGCTGAGGAAGAGGACGACTTTGATTTTGCCTCACGCTTTGCTGCGCTGAAGGCTGAGTTTGAAGCACAGTTGGTGGAAGAAGCTGAGTTGAACAAGGCGATTGCCGAGAATCTGGCGAGGATAAAAATATGAACGGAAATAACCGGTTGTATAATGAGTTGCTGGAGCTGGTTCAGATAAAAATCAGACAGGCACAACAGAAGGCAGTTTTTTCCATTAACCGGGAGTTACTCATTCTTTACTGGGAAACGGGAAAACTTATTGCTCAGCGCCAACAGCAAGAAGGGTGGGGAAGCGCCATTATTCCACGGCTGAGTCGTGATATCAACAATTTATTACCTGAAATCAAAGGCTATTCGATCCGCAACATCGGGCGTATGATTGCTTTTTATCGCGAATACCCTGATGCCGATCTGTTTTTGCCACAGCCTGTGGCAAAAAATAAGCAACCCTCAAATTTGCCACAGCCCGAGGCAAAAATTGAGTCTCTGATTTTTTCTCTGCCCTGGGGTCATAACATCCTGCTCCTGGAAAAGATCAAAGATCGTCAACACCGGTTGTTTTACATGCAGCAGGCGTTGCTTCATGGTTGGAGCCGAAATGTTCTTGCTATGATGTACGAAAGTCAACTGCATGCAAGAGATGGGTGCAAGCTGTCAAATTTTAGTGAATTGCTGCCTCCTGAGCAGTCGGATATGGTTCGGCAGGCATTAAAAGATCCTTATGTATTTGATTTTTTGACGCTCACCGAACCTTATCATGAACGGGAACTGGAAACAACGCTGCTTAACCATATTGAAAAATTTCTGATGGAGCTTGGCGTAGGCTTTGCGTTTATAGGTAGGCAATACCCTTTGAGCATCGGAAAGGATGATTTTTATATTGACCTCCTGTTTTATCATCTCAAGTTGCGTTGCTTTATAGTCATAGAACTGAAAAAAGGGAAGTTTAAACCGGAATATGCCGGAAAGCTGAATTTTTATTGCAATGTTGTGGATGGCACGCTCAAGCATGTTGATGACCAGCCTACCATTGGTTTGATTTTATGCCAGGATAAAAATGAACTTGTTGCAGAATACGCATTGAAAGGTATTGACAAGCCGATTGGTATCAGTGAATACCAGTTAATGAAACAGTTGCCCATTGAATTCCAGTCATCCCTGCCGAGTATCGAACAGATTGAAGCGGAGTTGGGAGGTGGCGATGAGTGAATGGTGTGACTACAAATTAGGCGATATTGCAGAATATGTAAGCAGAGGTATTTCGCCCAAATATGTTAAGAATAACGGTATCCCTGTAATAAATCAAAAGTGTATAAGGGGGGGGACGATTTCTTTAGACCTTATTAAATATCAGGACAAAGAGAAAAAACACGCGAATGAAAAAATTGTTCATAATGAGGACATTCTAATTAATTCAACTGGTGTCGGAACCGCTGGTCGTGTTGCAATATTTAGACAAACGGGAAAAGTTTTAGCAGATAGCCACATTTCTATTTTGAGATTAAATAGGCACATAGCACATCCTCTATTTGTTTATTATAACCTAAGAAAAAGAGAAACTGAAATTGAAGGCTACGCTGAAGGCTCAACGGGTCAAATCGAACTTAGTCGTGACAAGGTAAAAGAGATAGATATTTTACTACCCACTATTCCCGAACAAAAAGCCATTGCTAATGTCCTCAGCAGCCTCGACGACAAAATCGACCTGCTGCATCGCCAGAACAAAACCCTTGAATCCATGGCTGAAACCCTCTTTCGGCAGTGGTTTATCGAGGAGGCGAGGGAGGGCTGGGAAGATGGGACTATAGCCGATTTGATTGATTTTAATCCACTTAGAAAACTATCAAAAGGATCGGTTGCGCCTTACCTGGAAATGGCATCTCTTAACAATTCAACATTTAACCCGGATGATTGGTACGATCGAGCATTCTCATCGGGTACCAAATTTATTAATGGAGATACGTTGCTGGCTCGCATTACACCCTGTTTGGAAAATGGTAAAACAGCCTATGTGCTTGCCAGAAATACTGATTTCAGGGCATATGCAGAGGGATGCTTGGCAGGTTCAAGCGGCCGCCAACGAGTAGAACTCCAACACTTAAAAAATTATGTAATTAAGATTCCGACGCAGGATATTGTTTCCGAATTCAATTCTTTGTCCGAGTCAATCACGCCAAAGTTGCATTCAAATTTTCTTCAAATCCGGACGCTTGAAAAACTCCGTGATACCCTGTTGCCAAAGCTGATGAGCGGGGAAGTGAGGGTAAAAAATTAATTAACAGATATGAGAATATCGAACGAACAAGCTGAATACCTTTTGAAATTGCCCAAAAAAGTTGTTGGGCATGAAGGCTTACTGGAGAGTTTGACGATTAACCAGCAGTTTCCGATTAACCAACGTTTCGAGATTATTTCAGCAGAAGATGATGAGTTTACTTTTTTATGGGAAATAAAACAAAGCCAGAAAAACACTGTTCGGGTGAGTTTTCACCATCAGGAAAACGATACTAAAACAGGCTTGCTGCGTGTCGATTATAATAGTGGGCATCAAAACCCTGCTGCAATTTCAGAATTTGTGCCTGAAGAATTTCATCCTTTTGTCGGGAAAACTTTTTCAAATAAAGAACACCACATCCATTACCATGTACAAGGTTATAAGTCACTTGTGTGGGCAATTCCTTTGGTCGATGATGATTTTGAAATAAAAGAATTGAACAGAGATGCCCAGTTCAACAGCACTTTGGCAGATATCATTACATTATTCGCAAAGACGATCAATCTGGAGACGGTCATTACAATAAATCCATTACTACTATGAGCTGGATAGAGAATAGTATCAAAGAATATTACAATTGGCTTCACGAAAAAACCATTGTAACCAAAGATGAAAACACAGGATGGAACTCTATAACCACTCCGTTTTTAGGTTTATTTAATGATAATATTGAGATTTATGCCAAACTTGAAAATGGCAAGCTCATTTTATCTGATGATGGTGTAACATTAGCTCATTTAGAACTTTCAGGAGCGCCTTTATTGCGTTCTCCGAAACGCAAAGAGTGGCTTGATATGGTTTTACTGAATTATGGAATTACACTGATTGATAATGAACTTCAGGTTGTTGGCACAGAAAAAGATTTTAATCAAAAGAAGCATAATCTGATCTGTGCAATTTCAGAAGTTTCGGATATGGCAATGATGGCAAAACATACCGTCTCTTCTCTTTTTAAGGAAGATGTGAAAGCCTATCTCGATGAACAAGGTATTATTTGCACTCCACAGTTTATTGCAAAAGGTTCTACAGGTATTGAATTTACCTTTGACTTTCAAATTGCGGGCAAGCAAAAAGAGATTGTCATTAAATCTTTTAATTCTCTGAATAAAATTAATGTTCCGAATTTTCTCTTCGGGTGGGAGGATATAAAGCCAACCAGAGAGAAGGTTTCCTGCAAAGCATTAAAAGGGTTGGCTATTGTCAATAATGAGGACAAGGAGATAAAGAGGGAGTATTTGGATGCCCTGAAAAGTAAGGGTGCTGATATTATCCTGTGGGATCAACGCTATCAGCGAGAAATGTTAGATAAATTTGCCGCGTAGCATCAAAAGTAAAATCAAGCATGACACAAAAGCTGACTGAATCCGCCATAGAAGAGTTTGCCATTCATCTGTTTGAGCGGCAGGGCTATAGCTACATCTATGGACCGGATATTGCTCCTGA
>CAIQSY010000074.1 GCA_903874585.1 uncultured Chlorobiaceae bacterium
ACAAATTCAAGCGCTGAAGCATCCTGCTCAAAGCAGCGCAATGCGGCGCTGTTGGCGGTGGTAACATCTTGCACAACAATGCGTTGGCAACTGTTCCATGAATTTACCAACTTTGTGGTTGGTATAGCAAGATGCTCTCCCGCCGTCTCAACCGAGTGCCACGGTTCCAGCGCAAAGCCATCGGGAGTCTGCCATACAATACTGTCATAAGGCGCATCCCGCAGTTCAGCAATTGCCTTCGCTTTCCACTCAGCCTTGCTGACAGGCGCAAATGCACTAAAAAGAGATTGATCGTTCGTTTGTGTCATAATGTGTTTTGTGCTTGAGAAATTTCATCCATTTGTCAACATTTTTATGGTCTTAAAAACCTCCATCTCACCACTTTCCCCCTTCGGGGTAATCCCCCTTAATTAAGGGGGAGAGTTTGCTGTTTGCACATTCCCAATTCCCCTCCATTGGAGGGGTGCCCCGTTAGGGGCGGGGTGGTTGGCGTGGAGAGGCAGCAGGTGGTCACTACCGTTTCCCCGCATTCATTGCTTCCATAAGCTCTTCAGGACTCATGTTTCCCCACGTCATTAACAACTTTAACGCTGACCCAACATATTGCCGCACATAGGGAAGCTTTTCAACTAATGGGCTTAAAATTTGTAATGCTTCTTGTACACACTCCAACGATTTTTGCTTATCAGGTTGCGGCGAATCGTGATAAAACCATCCAAGGTTAATGAGCGTTGTTGCCACGTCAGGCAAATAAGCATCAGGATTCTTAGCGGCTAACTGGCGGCGTATGGCAAGCGCTTCGTTGTAATTCTTGAGAGCATGAGCATGGTCGTTGTTATCTGATTGCAGGTTAGCGAGATTGTTGAGGATTGTTGCTTGTTCATCAGGCGTTGAGGCTAATGCTAAAGCTTTTTGGAAGAGCGGTTGAGCTTCTTGAAAATGGTTTAGTTTGGCATGAAAATAAGCTGCGGCAAAATAGGTGCTATATGAGGGCAAAATGTCAATTGCTTCTGCAAACTGCTTGGCAGCATTTGTAAAGTCAAAAGTAAGTTGAAGCAGTTGCGCTTTAAAGAGAAAGGTCTCTGCAAGTCGCTGCTGCTCTTTGGCAACTTGTTGCTGACGTTTTTGAAATGCAGCTTTGCTGGCTTGTAGCTTTGCATCGTCAAACACTGCAAGCGCTTCCAAAAGATTACCATTCAGAAACAGCGCAAATGCTTCTTGATACAAAGCACTGCATTGGGCAATATCCTTGCCATTAAATTCCTGTAACAGCTCGGTAACCCTTTTCTCAAGCTGCTCCTTTTGTTCTATAGCTTGTTGTAAATTGGTTTGCAAGTGCTGTTGTACAGTATCGGCAAGCTGTACAATGTTCTCTTTATCAGTCAATCGAGCATCTTTTTCGGCTAATTGCCCACGTAATGCCACTATCAGCTCATCTTGCTTTTCAGTAAACTGTGCAATAAAGGCATGAATAGCTATGGTTGTTGTTTGACCATCAGCATCTTGAAGCACCACATTATTGTTGCCTTCAATACGAATGTGATTCCACTTCCATTCCATAATGGCTGTTTGTGATTAATTAACCCTGCCGAACTTGGTTTTTATCTCCTCTAATGGCAGCTTTATTATGCACCGACGCATTTGCTGAAGCGCTGTTTCTCCCTTGAACTACTTGATTACCATTTCCCTTTATTGTTACTCGATTATGAATAACCGAACTGGTTGCAGGGTTAAATGCTGCAAATAACGCCATTAGCAAACCAAAGAGAAACTGCACATTTGCATCTTTTAGCCATGCTGGTAGCGTTGGAAGTGCCGCCATTATAAACGGTGATGCAATCCATAGCAGCATAAAAACCACTACCATAATGGCAAGCTGTATGAGAATTTGTTTCATCATGCCTCAAGAATATGATGGGTTATCTGCGTAGAGACAACGCATGCGTTGTCTCTACATCGGGCGAGGTGCTGTAATGGCGGGTTAAAAACCCGCCCTCCGTTGGAGGTGGTTTCATTCTCCATAATCCCTCATTATCTCCGCAATTGCTGCTTTCATCTCGCTTGGCAGTGCCGTTCGTTCAACAAATCCCTTCTGTTGCAGCCACCATGTTGTCTGGAAATCTTTCGTGGTTGGTTTGCCAGTATATTGCTCAATCACTCGTTTGCCGGAGAAGCCGATGTTGCCGGCGTTGTGTTCAAAGAGCTTGATGCCGCGTGAGGCAAAGCCTATTGCTACGCCGCCCAGCGTTGGGTCGGTGATGATGGTGATAACCGGCAACCCAGCTTTTTCGACGCTCGACAGCGCAACGTGCAGCTTCGGCAGTCCCACCATCGAGGAGCAGCCTTCGTGCATTCTGGCACCGCCGCCAGTCGCCTGAATCACAAGCGGTACTCGGCGTTGTATGGCAATTTTGCTTGCCTGCCAGATTTTTTCAGCGGTTGACATACCGAATGAGCCACCAAGAAAGTTGAAATTGGTTGCGCAGAAAACAATTGGATGCCCCTCAATAGTCGCATCGCCGGTAATGAATGCTGCTGCTGCACCGGTTTTATGTTGTGCCTCTTTGATTTTTTTCTGGTAATCTGGGAAGTTCAGAATATCCTTATCAACAATGTAGCGCGTCTCTTTGTGCTCATGGAACGCGTCGTGATCAAGTATAAAATCAATGTAGTCGTGCGCGGTAAGCCTCACATAGCGGTGACCGCAGGTTTCGCAGAGGAAATTATCGGCAAGCAGCTTTTTGTAGAGCACCGGATCGAGCACTCGTTTACCGGCGTGGTCAATGCAGTTTTTGTGGCGCGCAACAAAAAGGATTTTTTTCGGCTTGGGGATAAAGTAGGTGATGGGCTTTTCAAATCTCTGAATCTGCTCTTCAGTTGTCGTATCCCATTGCCCGACGCTTTCCCAGCGTGTCATGCGCTGTGCAAAAATCTCTTCTGGCGCAAGAGCGCTGAGTTTACTCATCCACGTGCTCATGGTCTCTTTGAACGATTGAAGCGCTGCTTCTGGAGCGTGATGCGCCGGTCCATCCGGTTCACGAATGATCTCGTCGATGATGCCGTTCTTCAGTCCCTCTTGTGCGGTGATTTGCGAAATTTCAGCAGCGAGACTCGCTTTTTCGCGCGTCCGAAAAAGAATAGAGGAGCACGCTTCGGGCGAAATAACCATGTAGGTTGCATACTCCATCGCTAAAACGGCGTCGCACCCAGTCAGAGCGATAGCGCCGCCGCTGCATCCGCGGTTGATAATCACCGAAAGCGTTGGAACACTCGCTTCAGCAAGTGCCTGCATACAACGCCCGATTTTCCACGCAATGCCGTCACCCTCCGACTGCTCCGTGGGGTCAGCCCCAGCCGTATCAATCATGGTGATGATGATACGCTGCTCTTGCTCCGCAAGTTCAATTGCCTTGATAGCCTTGTTAAATGCTGCTGGTGTTGGCATTCCTTGATTCCATCGAGCTATTTCATCAGGATTTTTCATCAAGTTACGCAGTGCAGCAAAATCGGACGTTGGCGCCGATTGCTGCCCGATAAGCATCACCGGCCAGGCATCACCCTTGCTATTCCGCACCGTCGCGCGGTGCGTCTGGATGATGCAACTGCCGTGCAGATCGTTCTGTAAACACTCTTCAGCATCATCAAAAACAGTCAGATAGTCGAGGAATCTTGGGCGTTCAGGGTGGAATGAGAGCTGATATTTTTCGTACTCGGTGAGTTTTTCGATACTCTCGTATGAGTAGTTGAAACCCTCTTTTTTTTCGAAAGGCAGATAAAAATGTCTCACTTGTTGATGGCTATGTTATTTTGTTATTTCTTTTTCTGCGCAAACTCAATCAACACCCTGTTCGTCTGTTTCGGATGCAGGAACATGATCTGCTTGCCTCCCGCACCCTCTTTTGGCGGAGCAAGTGGCGTTATGTTCTCCGCGTCAAGTCGAACTCTCTCGGCATCCAGGTTATCGGCAGCGAGGGCAATGTGGTGCATGCCCTCGCCGTTTTTAGCAATGAATTTTGCTATCGGGCTCTCGTCGCTTAACGGTTCAAGCAACTCGATTTTACTTTCGCCGATGGTGATAAATCCCACCCGAACTTTTTCAGAAGCAACCTCCTCAATTCTGAACGCGCTTTCGTCGTACCCAAGAATTTTGCGGAACGTTTCAAGTGACGCTTCAAGGTTATTGACGGCAATGGCGATATGGTCGATCTTATTAATCATTCGGTTTTTGTAATGGGTTTACTGTTGACGGCGTAGCCGATAGTTTGGAGCGCTTCTCTTATTTCATCGAGAATTGCTGGATCGTCAATGGTGGCGGGCATGGTGTACTCTTCGCTGTTGGCAATTTTGCGCATGGTACTGCGGAGGATTTTGCCTGAGCGTGTTTTCGGAAGTCGCGCAACAATCACTGCACTCTTGAAGGAGGCAACTGGTCCAATGTTTTCGCGGACGTATTCGATAACGTGTTTGATAATCTGACTTTCCGTAGTATCAACATTGTTTTTTAAAACGAGGAAGCCAAGTGGAACCTGCCCTTTCAGATCATCATGAACGCCAATAACAGCGCTTTCAGCCACATCGGGATGCTCGCACAGTGCTCCCTCAATCGCCCCGGTTGAGAGGCGGTGACCGGCAACGTTGATGACATCATCCGTGCGTGCCATAATGTTTATGTAACCATCGTCGTCAATAAATCCGGCATCACTCGTCTGGTAGTAGCCCGGGTAATGTTTCATATAGGTCTCGACAAAACGGGTATCAGCTTTCCATAGTGTCAACATGGTGCCGGGAGGCAGCGGCAGCTTCACCACAATGTCGCCCATCTGACCGGCGGGCAGCTCCTCCATCTCCGCATTCACCACCTGAACGTTGTAGCCGGGAACTGCCCGTGATGCCGATCCATATTTGACCGGTCCTGGCTCAATACCCTGGCAGTTTGCTGCAATTGCCCAGCCGGTTTCC
The DNA here is from genome assembly GCA_903874585.1 of uncultured Chlorobiaceae bacterium. Taxonomy (GTDB): domain Bacteria; phylum Bacteroidota; class Chlorobiia; order Chlorobiales; family Chlorobiaceae; genus Chlorobium. The sequence goes on from CAIQSY010000074.1 coordinate 4,960, forward strand.
GTTTGCCACCAATGGTCGATAACGGGAACCTGAAGCTGCTTCTCTGCCCATTTTACTGTATCAGGGTCAGCTCTTTCTCCAGCAAGAAAGAGTGTCCGGAAATTTGAAAGATTATAATTCTTGATATAGTTACCGTTTGGATCCTCTTTTTTGATAGCACGGAATGCCGTCGGCGCTGTAAAGAGCACTGAAACATTGTGTTCGCTGATGATTCTCCAGAAGGTTCCGGGATCGGGTGTGCCAACCGGTTTACCCTCAAAAATCAGTGTTGTACAACCCTGAAGCAGGGGAGCATACACAATATAAGAGTGCCCGACCACCCAGCCCACATCACTTGCTGCCCAGAAGACCTCGCCCGGCTCAACGTTATAGACATTTTTCATCGACCAGTGGAGCGCCACCATGTGGCCACCGTGATCGCGCACAATGCCTTTCGGCTGACCGGTGGTACCCGACGTGTAAAGAATATACAGGGGATCAGAAGATTCAACCGGAACGCACTGCGCTGGCTCTGCGCCCAGCAGCGACTGTTGCCATGTGAGGTCACGCTCTTCGTTCAGCTCAGCCTTGAGTTGATCGCGCTGTTTGATAATGCAGATTTCAGGCTTAAAGTGCGCCAGCTCAATAGCAAAATCGAGCAGCCGCTTATAATCAACAACTTTATTGTGCTCAATGCCGCATGACGCGGAGATAATCACCTTTGGCTTACAATCGTCAATACGAATAGCAAGTTCGTGCGATGCAAAGCCACCGAATACTACGGAGTGAATAGCGCCAATGCGTGCACAGGCAAGCATGGCAACGACCGCTTCGGGAATCATCGGCATATAAATAATAACACGGTCGCCCTTGCGCACGCCGCGCGACTGCAACGCACCGGCAAAAAGCGCCACAATGTCGCGGAACTGCCGGAAGGTGTAGTGCTGCTTGGTACCCGTTACCGGACTGTCGTAAATCACCGCCAACTCATTGCCGCGTCCCTCATCCACATGTCGATCAAGTGCATTATAGCATGTATTCGTTATGCCTCCAGCAAACCAGCGGTAAAAGGGTGGATTGCTGCTATCAAGCACTTTGTCCCATTTTTTGTACCAGTGAAGCTTCTCTCCAGCCTCTCCCCAGAATGCTTCGGGATTCTGGATTGAGTGTTGATAAACGGTGTTAAAGGAGTTCAACATACGACTAATCTCCTGAAATAAAATGAGTTAATAAAGATGAGGGACGAATTGTACATCAGCGTACAAGGCATCAATTTTTTGCATGAGGTACCAGTAAGCGTCATTGGTGACGCTAAAAAAAAGTGATGCAAAAATAATGCCTGCAATAACATGAGGGTGCTCTTATAGAATTGAAAGTGAATGTTACTAAAAAAGAGAGAGCCGAGCAACGATGATGTGTCATGTTATCGAAGCTATTGACTTTATATTGATAGCAGAGATTTTATTGGGTGGAGTTTCTCAGCAATTCTCGAAACGCTGGTCAAACGGCGCAGCATGTGTATATTCCCCGCGAATTCATGCTCATCATGTTATCAGTCGCGATGAGCAAAAGACTTTTCTTCAGCAAAAAACCTATACACTCAAGATGAAAAATATTCGTGAGGTCAATGCAACAGCAGCGCTTGCTCTGCTTAAAAAAGGGGCGGTGCTTGTTGATGTGCGTGAGGCGCGTGAAGTGGCTAAAAAAGCATTTGATGTGCCTGATGTTGTTGCTGTGCCGTTAAGCCAGTTACAAGCGCGGTTTCGTGAAATTCCCTCAAAACGTCAGCTTGTTGTGGCTTGTCGCAGTGGTAATCGCAGTGGCATGGCAATTCGTTTGCTGACAGGTCAGGGCTATAATAAAGTCGTTAATTTGCAGCATGGCATTATTGGCTGGGAACGAGCTGGTTTGCCGGTTAAGGGAAAACCTCAGCAGAGCTTGATGTCGAGGTTGCTGCAGTTGTTTGGCAAGAAATCGTAATCTCGTCGTCGTCTTGTTTCTCGTTGTCGTACCGTTGTTGGATTGGCGTCGTCTTGATATCGGCATTGCTGCAATCATGCGCTGCACAACAAGCAATGCGGATTGCGGCGGACGGGTACTTTGCGGATGTTCATGGTGAGCGTGTCGCACGTCAGCAGGGTGTTGGTGAGCGGCACTCCAATCGTCAGGATGTGCTTGATCGCTTCGGTAGCTTGGATGGAGCCGATGATGCCGGGCAGAGCACAAAGCGTCCCTTTCGGGATAGTTTCGTCAGGAATTCCCGATTCGTGAAACAGGCAGTGATAGCAGGTGGTTGCACCAGGATGGACTGTCATGGTTTGGCCGTAGAACTCGCGGATGCCAGCGTGGGAATAGGGTTTTACGGCATAGTGGCAAGCTCTCGATATCAGAAATTTTGAGCCGAAATTGTCGGTAGCGTCAATCACGAAGTCGTACTGGGCAACAATCTCCTCTGCATTGTTGGCCGTACACCACAATGGATAAAGATTGAGCGTGATGTCGGGATCGAGGTCATGCAGCCGTTGAGCTGCCGAGCTCACCTTCTGCTCTCCGATGGAGGTTGTTGTGTGGAGAATCTGCCGTTGGAGATTGCTGAGATCAACCGTATCGCCATCCATCAGCCCGATGGTTCCAATACCTGCCGCTGCGAGGTAGAACGCCGCCGGTGAACCAAGCCCGCCGGCACCGATAATCAGCACTTTCGCCTTGAGAAGCTTCTCTTGTCCAGCTTCACCAATCTCGTCGAGCACGAGGTGGCGGGCGTATCGCTGCCGCTGGTTTGCACTGAGTGGCATGGTCAAACTGCTGAATTTATCAAAGAGGATGGCCCGTTGTAGGCGGGTTCCCAGTTTTTGAAGACCGGTTCAATACTCTGCTTGCGCAAAGCCTCGCAGAACTCTCTGGCGCTCCGGTCATCACAAATTTCAAACTGCCCTTTCTCGCTTTTCTCGTCCTCATTTCCCCCTACTCCATCATCATCACTCTCACAATATCCACCAACTGTTGTGCGGCTTTCGATGCTCATTCTCGTAATTCCAAGTGTCGCCATTCCATCACGAAAGGCAGCACTTTCACGCGTTGAAAGCACCAGCTCTGTATCGGGAAGCGCAATGCGGAACGCAAAAATCATGCGGGCAAGCTGACGATCGTCAACCGGAAAGGGCGGCTGGTAACCGCCGGTTTGTGGCCTTATGCGCGGAAAGGAGACGGAGAGCCCAGCACGCCAGTACGTGCGGCTGAGGTGGCGAACGTGGCGGTAGAGGGCGAAAGCATCTTCCAGTGGGTTGGAGAGACCAAGCAGCACGCCAAGCCCGACGGTTTTAATGCCTGCTTCAAGGGCGCGAGCCGGTGTTTCAAGGCGGGCGATAAAATCTTTTTTCGGTCCCCAGCGATGCAGCGCTTCGTAATGTTCGCGGTTGTAGGTCTCTTGATAGATGGTGATGCCGGTACAGCCGTATTCGGCAAGCGCCCGATATTCGGCGACACTCATCGGGAAAGCCTCAACCGAAACACGCTGCATCTCCTTGGCGGCGGTCTCAACACTGCGGCGAAGGTAGTCGAAATCAGCAGTGGCAGTTCGTTCGCCAGTGAGCAGAAGAATATCGCTGATGCCAAGTTGTTTCATTGCCGACAGTTCGCGACGGATATCATCCATTTCAAGGCGATGGCGCGGCGTTTTGCGGTCGGAGGCAAAGCCGCAGTAGGCGCAGCCGCTTGAGCAGTAGTTTGAGAGATAAAGCGGAGCGTACAGCGTCATGGTGCGTCCGAAGCGGCGCAGCGTCATTGCTCGCGATTCGGCAGCAAGCGCTTCGAGCGAGTGCGGTGCCGCGGGCGCAAGCATGGCGGCAAGCGCTGCTGTGCCGCGATTATCAGTAAGCCATTCAGGAAGTTCTTTCATGATCAGCTTCCCAGAAAAGTGAGTGGACTTGTAGCGATAGCGGAACCGCTCCTCTGCATCAATCCGGCACGGAACGCTTTTCGTCCAGCCTTAACGCCTTCAGCAAACGCCTCAGCCATCGCTGGCGGATCGCCCGCCACCGCAATGGCACTGTTCACCAGCACCGCTTCGCAACCCATCTCCATAGCATGTGCCGCCTCGGAAGGGGAGCGCAGTCCCGCATCCACAATAACCGGAATGCCGCTTTCGCGGATGATAATATTGAGCATCTCCGACGTTGCCAGCCCCTGGCCGCTGCCAATTGCCGAGCCGAGCGGCATCACCGACGCGCAACCAATCTCCTCCAGGCGTTTCGCCAGTACAGGATCAGCGGCAATGTAAGGCATCACTAAAAAGCCATCCTGTACCAGAATGCGTGCCGCCTCAAACGTCTCGATCGGGTCGGGCATGAGGTGCTGCGGGTTGGGGTGAATTTCAACTTTGATAAAAGGGCTGCCCGAAAGTTCGCGGGCGATATGCGCCGCACGGACAGCCTCGGCGGCGGTCGATGCGCCCGACGTATTCGGCATGAGTGTTACACCCTCAATTTCCGAAAGCGGTCCAAAAAGATCATCCTCAGCCTGTTCGCGGTTGAAGCGGCGCAGTGCCACAGTCACGAGTTGTGCGCCCGATGCACGTACAGCGTCAAGCATCACCGTGCTGTTACTGAATTTGCCTGTACCAAGAATGAGGCGAGAGGAGAAGTAATACGAGCCAATCTGCAATGAATCCATAAATAAAAATAATGCGGGTTAACCACCACCTGCAAACATAAGCAGTTCAACGCAATCACCCGCGTAGAGCTTGTGGGTTGAACGTTGTTCGGGGCGGATGATACATTCGTTGACCACAACTGCCACACTTTTTCCGTCTGAGCCCACGATCGCAAGAAGATCGCTGATGGCAGAATCGGCAGGAAGTGGTTGTTGTTGTCCGTTCAGGTCAATAGTAATCATTTGTGACATTTCTTTCATCGTCAAATTATATACATGGGGATATTGTATTCATCGTCCAATATTTAAATGTAGGGGCGTATTGCATACGCCCTTCCCACGCGGGATTTTGTCGATACCTGTGGGCGTATGCAATACGCCCCGACGTTAGCGCCTGCAATAAATCATCGGCAAGATCATCCGCATTTTCAAGCCCCACCGAGAGGCGCACGAGGTTATCAGTGCATTTCCGCCGGTCACGCTCCTCTTGGGAGAGCGCCCAGAGCGTCATTTTTGCGGGCGATGAAATAAGCGACTCTACGCCACCGAGACTGTCGCCCAGCACAAAGAGCTTGCTGTTTTTCAATAACCGATCAACTGCCGGCAGACCCTCTTTCAACACGAAGGTTATCATGCCACCGAAGCCGCTCATCTGCTTTTTGGCAAGTTCATGCTGGGGATGAGAGGGGAGACCCGGGTAAAAAACACGCTCAACTGCCG
>CAIQSY010000075.1 GCA_903874585.1 uncultured Chlorobiaceae bacterium
GAGGTTTTTGCAGGTATGGGCGTGCTTTTTGGCGGCAGCTCCAAAAGCAGCGAAGGGTTGCGGCTTGGCAAAAAAAGTGAACGTGACCATCTCCACAAAGAGCTTGCTGCACTTGAAGGCGGCATCAAAAAGGATGAGGAGTGGTTGCTGACGTTGCGTAACGAACTCGCCACGTTCAACAGCGCTGAACCGCGGCGGGAGATTGAGCGGCTGGCGGCGGAACTTGGTGCGCTGGAAAAGAGCGCCGCACGTCTGGAGGCGGAAAAGGGCGGCATTGGCAAGGAGATTGCGCAGGCAGGTGATGAAATTGCCACGCTGCTGCTGCAGAAACAGAGTTGCGAAGCTGACATCGAAAAGCTGCTGCCGGCGATCAGCAGCAGCGCTGCACAAGCGGCGGCATCGCGCGAAAAGATGTTTCAGTGGCAGGAGAAGCTCACGGCGCTTGAGGCTCGCCACCACCAGCTTGGGCGCGAAGTGCAGAGCCGCCAGAGCTTGTACAACGCTGCAATGCTGGAGCTGGAGAAGCTCAAAATCACCATGACGGCAGTGACCGAGAGTTGTACAACGCTGCAGAACGACATCAAAAATCTACAGGCTGAAGGCGCGGCTGCCGAACGGCGGCAACGGAGTGAACGTGCAACATCCGAACGGCTGAAAACCGAGCTTGATGAGCTGCTGCAACGTGCCGCGATTGAGCAGCAGTTGCTGCATGAGCTGGAGTCCGCGTATCGCGAATCCCAGGCGCAACACCATCAGGCGCAGACCACGTTGCGCGATTTTCGCCGCAAACATGACATCGGCGTGCAACTGCTTACGGCGCTCAATCAGGAGCGCATCCAGCTTGAGCTTGCGCTCGACCACCTCTTTACCGCAGCTCAGCTCAAGCATCAGTGCGATATTGCAACCATGTCTGCACCACAGCTTGAGCCGTCGTTCAACCGCACTACCGCCCAAGAGACGCTGGAGACGTTGACGAAACAGCGCGATCAGTTTGGCGCCGTCAATGAGCTGGCGCTTGAGGAGTACGAGGTGGAAAAAGAGCGGCTGGATTTTCTCAATGAGCAGAAAAATGACCTCATCAGCGCCGAACAACAGCTCCGCTCCACCATTGAGGAGATCAACAAAACCGCGCTGCAGAAGTTTGAAACCACCTTTCGTGAAGTGCGGAAAAACTTTATCACCATTTTTCGAGAACTCTTTGATCCTGAAGATGAGGTTGATTTGCTGATTCATCAGAGCGACGATCCGCTTGATGCGCACATTGAAATTGTTGCCAAACCGCGCGGCAAAAAGCCACTCTCCATTGAGCAGTTAAGTGGCGGCGAAAAAGCACTTACCGCGCTTTCGCTGCTCTTTGCCATCTATCTGGTGAAACCGAGTCCGTTCTGCATTCTCGACGAAGTTGATGCGCCGCTTGACGATGCCAACGTCACCCGTTTTATTAAACTTTTGAAAAAATTTGAGAATAACACTCAATTCATTATTGTTACGCACAATAAAAAAACCATGGCATCCTGCCAGGCACTCTACGGAGTCACCATGGAAGAGGAAGGGGTATCGCGGCTGATACCTGTACGGCTTGAAAAAACAATCGCTTAAGCAACCCCTCGACACATCCTATGCTGAAGAAACTGCTGTTATTTGATATTGATGGCACCCTGCTCAACATGAGCGCTATTAATCGCCGTATTCTCGTTGATGCGCTGCTTGAGGTGTATGGAACCGCTGGAAGTGCCGAAACCTGCAACTTTGCCGGTAAAATGGATAGCCGCATTATCTACGAGATACTGCAAAGCAGTGAACTTTCAACTGCCGAGATTGCTGCAAAGTTTGAGCGTGCAAAACACACCTATATCGAGATGTTTCGCGCTGAGGCAACGGTTGCCGACGTGGTGATGATGCCCGGCATTTACGAACTGCTCGACGAACTTTCGCGCCACTCCGAGCTGTTGCTGGGTCTGTTGACCGGCAACTTTGAGGGGTCGGGGCGCCATAAGCTGGAGTTGCCCGGCATTAATCATTACTTTCCCTTTGGCGCGTTTGCTGACGATGGAGACCATCGTAACGAGCTGCCACCCGTAGCGGTGCGCAAAGCCTATGAGCTTACAGGGCAGCACTTTTCCGATCACGATATTATTATTATTGGCGATACAGAGCACGACATCGCCTGCGCCAGAACGGTCAACGCCAAGTCAATTGCCGTTGCAACCGGCACCTATCCCGCGAATGAGCTGCAACGGCATCAGCCGCATGTGCTCTATAACGACTTGAGCCAGACCGACGTTGTGCTTGCTGAAATTCTCACATCTTCAATCAATTAACTGCTCTTTTATGAAGACCTACCGACGCCAAATCCGTGAAAAAATTTTGCAGGCGCTCTACACCATTGAAATACGGGATACCGATATAGATTCCGCTGCCGGCTGGCTTTTGACCGAAGAGATTCTCGCCGATGCTAATGCCATGAAATTTTTCACTATGCTGCTGAACAACATCAAGGAGCACAAAGATGAAATGGACAGTTACATTGTCAAGCACACCTTTAACTGGGATATGAGCCGCATTGCGATTATTGATAAAAACATTATTCGTATGGCGTTAACGGAAATTCTCTACTGCGAGGATATTCCGCCGAAAGTCTCGATTAACGAAGCTATTGAGATTGCCAAAAAATTCAACAGCACCGACAAAAGCAGCAAGTTTGTGAATGGTATTCTTGATGCCATTTTTAACGACCTCAAAGCTGAAGGAAAAGTGCATAAGAATGGACGCGGCTTGATTGATCAGTCGGTTATCAAAATTGCTAAAAGCGAGCCGATTGCCGATGAAACCGATAGCGAGTCTTGAAATGTGGAGCTGTTGACCATGACCCCCAAAAAGAAAATTGTTGTCCTGAACGATGTGCTGAGCCAAAGCTATCCGCATCCCAAAAGCGAGCTTGAGTACATCAGCCCGTTTCAGTTGCTGATTGCCACTATTCTTGCGGCACAGTCCACCGACAAGCAGGTGAACGTTATTACCCGCAAGCTCTTTCAGCGCGCGCCGGATGCCGAGAGCATGAGCGTGATGGAGCTTGATGAGGTGAAGGAGTTTGTGCGTTCCATCAACTACTTCAACAACAAGGCGAAAAACATCCTCGACGTGAGCCGCATCCTGATGGAGCGTTATCAGGGCGAGGTTCCCGCCAATCGCGAAGCGCTTGAAAGCCTGCCGGGCGTTGGTCGCAAAACAGCAAACGTTGTGCTCGGCAACGCCTTCGGTCAGCCGGTGATGCCGGTGGATACGCACGTCCACCGTGTTTCAAACAGAATCGGTCTTGTTACAACAACAAAGGTTGAGCAGACGGAAAATGCCCTGATGGCGATTATCCCCGAAGCGTGGGTGATTGATTTTCACCACTATCTTTTACTGCACGGCCGCTACACCTGCAAAGCAAAAAAGCCCGAGTGCGGAAAATGTCCCGTCAGCCACATCTGCGATTATCCCGACAAGCAGGGCTGACGGGGTGGGCATTCATCTTCGATTGTAAGGGCTGTTCGCGAACAGCCCCCGACGTGCGTCAGAAAAACCGATAAAATATGAACAATGATCAGGAGGCAACGGTACGGTGTACCGTGGTCGTAGAAAATCGACGCAAATCCATCCGTCTTCACGCGTATGATTATGATCAGGGGTTACTGACCGACATTTGTCGAGCAACCTGTAAAACAGTCCTTCATAGATTTGGTGTGGGCGGTTTTTCATAGCGTCAGACAAGGTACTTCGTTTCATGTATTCCAGACCGAGGTGGTACCATTTCTGAGTATGGACGCCAAGGCTTGTTTGAATGCCTCGCAGACTGTCATGACCGCCAATCTGCTCATATAAAAAAGGTTATCAACTGTTGCCAGTCCGTATAATACTTCGTGTAGTGGTTGCTTTGGTGCTGCTTTTCGAGTTTCTCAAATTCGTATCTCGGAAAAATCTTTACCAAATCGCCGAGCATCGTTGTAACTTGCTTCATGGTCTGGAACTCTTTGTGTATGGTGCTGATATCAAAGGTTTGGTCACTTTTAATATCGCCGTTTCTCAAGTGTTTTTCAGAACTTCTTTATTTTTTTACCGGGCACTACTGAAATAATATCAATAAATCAGTAAAAAAATGAAATAAACATCTGTTAATTTCTGAATTATAAAAACGCAGAGGGAGAATCGCCAATGACAATGGAGCCGTTAAAACTGATACCAGCAACGATCCCCGAATGGGATGACGTTGATGAGATGGAGTATGTGCTCTCATCTGAAGTGGTGGAAAAAGCTGATGAAGCGGAATGCAAAAAAATGCTCGACGCGGTGCGGCTTGAATTTCCTAAGGTTGATGATTTACCGCACGTCAAGCTGCTTCAGTATGCGCAGCAACACGAAACGCCTCTGTCCGAGATTCTTCCAGCTGATATCGAGCACTATGATTTTTATCTTGTTGAACTGCCCATTAATATTCTGACTCCAAACCAACGTCTTACTCGTCTGCGAGTAACGCTCACTCTGGAACTGCAGAATCAGCAATCCGCAAATACTGTTGCTTATGATCTTTTCCCGAAAGACCAGACCGATGTCAAAGAGATTATGAATGGAGGTGTCAAACTCGATCTTTCACAAGCCCTCAAGTTTGTGCTTAACGCGGGTGGAGCCGGACCAGCAACGGCGCTGGCTGATGCCCTTGACATCAAAATTGAAATTCCTTTAAAATGGACAAGCGCAACCACCACCATTAAAACCACGGACAGGCTGTCCAATCCTGTTGAATGGGACATTACCGACAACGCTATTCAAAATGGGTTCACCGGATACGTTATCATCCAGGCGCCAAAAGATGCTGAAGTCTCCATTGCTGCCGAGCTTGTTGGCGAACTGAGAAAAACCGGGCTGCTGGGAAAAATCCTGAAAGTCCGATACAGGACAGATGCACGCAACTATCTTCTCAGGAGGTAACCCATGATCGCCTATCGACCACCAACTAGTGAAGGGCTCAATCCGGCGCAACGGGACGCCGTGCAGGAAATCAACTCGATTCTGACAGAGAATGAGTTCAACCAGAGTAAGCTGAACCCTGTTTATCCGGATCTGGTAAAGATCATGACAGATGCATGCCCGACTGAAGAAGCGGAAAGCAACATGATTCAGGAAATAGACAGGTATGTGCGCTGGACGCGTTTACCGGGCTACTATCTCGCTCACATCTTTCAGCTATCCCTCCAGCAGTCGAATTCCGATAATTTTATCATAGCATGCCGGCTCTATGCAGATGCTCAGATCAATCTCAACGAAGACCTGGCTTTATCCTCTCTTGAAAATGGCTTCATTCCTCTTGCCAAGGCGCTTAACAAGCATGATAAAAACCCGTTACAGTCTATCGCCAATGATTTTTTCCAGCACCTCCAGCTTGTGTATAACTACTATCGGCGGTGGTATTCATCCCTCTCTTACACTGCAATCAATCCACTAACCGAACATCTTTATACGTCAAAAACTTTTATTGATCTCAGAATCGCTTTTTTGGAGATCGACAAACCTGAACTCCAGCTCTTTGCGGATGATTACCTGAACATCATCGACCGATGTGGGGAATCAGAAGATCATTTCAGCCGAATCGTTGCGCGACGCTTTCTTGGTTATCTTTACCAAAGAACAAATGAGTGGGATAATGCCGGTGAACAGTACCGACTTGGCTTAGAAGAGGCTCAAGCAGTATCCTTGGAAACAGAGATAGGTCATTTCCACCGTCTTTACGGCTACGCGTTGATCAAAACAGGTCAATTGGACAAAGCTGTTGAACAGTTTGAAAAGGCATGCGCTTTTGAGTCACATCCTCTCTTCGGCTACTGGCATGCGCTTTCTTTGCGTGAGCTTGGTGATGCGAAATTAAAACGGGCTCTACGCAACGGTAATCAGGAGACTTTTCTTTCTGAGATCGAGTCGGCATTACAGGCATATCAAACCGGACGCTCTGGTTTTGAAGCATCTGTTGGTATGGGAGTACTCCCAGTAGCCCGCGCAGTAAAACAGCAAATGTTTCGTTCCTATACCGGCAATGTGCTGCAAGCATTACAACTGCAATTGCTTCAACCCTCTAACGGTAATGGAATTAAGGCACCAACGCTGCTCTTCAATATTAAAAACAGACTTTCAGAAATTGAAGCGGCTGGACCGCGTTATGCAACTGAACTTGTTGCAGAAGGCAAGGCAATCATTAACTTTTCCTGTGTCGATCAGAAAAACTACCGGCAAGCACGGGCAATTTTTCATGAGGATCTTGGAGCGTTGAACAAAACTGGTACTCCTGCTCAGGACTTTGAGAAATACCTTGACTCCATCATGCAAAACCGCCAGATGCGGAGGTTGTATATGGAGAAACGGATTGCATTAACTTCACCCATAACGCACGCACAGCTCAGCGATGAAATTGCGGAAAAAATTATGGCATTGCAGTTACCCAATACACTCTTCCTGCTTTTTTATATAGACAGAAACCGGATATTTGCCACACTGCTCGATTTTGACGCGAGAGATTTACATAACATTGAGTGCTTTTATGATGAGCTGGAGTTGCAAACCTGCCACGAAGCGTATAAGACCGCCCTTCGGGAGTCCGTCTATCTGCCGGCTCCAAGTGTGGGGGTAATTCTGGCCCTAGACAAGTTGCTGGAATATTATGATGTATTGTTCACTCCACTGCTGGAGCCTTTCCTTCCCTACCTGCAGGGGAAACATCTCAAGATTTTTCCGAGACTGTTCCTCAACGATGTTCCATTGCATGCCGTATCGATAAAAGGAAAGCCGCTGCATGACTATTGCCGGGTAAGTTATGCGCAGACACTCGGGTTATTGCTGCAGGTACACCAGAAAAACGACGAACCTTCAGCAAGAACCTTGACCATAATCTGTGATGACAAGGGCGCTCCTCGATACCAGGGCACAATCCGGCATGTCCATGACGCGTACGGCGAGAGGCTGCACACCTACAGTAATCCATCTTGGCAGGATTTCGCGACTGCAATCGCCAGTGATCGACCAACCGATCTCTTTTTTGCATGTCACGGGCAGTACAATCCCGACAACCCGAAAGAGAGTTCTCTGTTCCCTCAAACACCTGAAGCGATATCATTTTCCCGTCTTTTTTCCGAACTCAATCTGAAGGAATGCCAATGTGTAACCCTGGGTGCATGCGAAAGTGGACTGGGACGTACCATGGTAACCGCTGAATATCTTGGTCTGCCAATCGCATTTCTTGCCGCAGGTGTTCGTTATGTAATCGGCAGTTTGTGGAAAGTAAATCAGCTTGCTGCAGCAATCCTTTTGAGCCACCATTACGAGTTGCTGGATCAAGGAAAGTTTTCGGTACCGGTTGCGCTGAATGAGGCACAACGAACCCTCAAGCAGATGTCTCGTGATCAGGTGAGTACCTGGATCAATGCAAATATCCCTGAGCAGGCAGAACGATTACGCGGAATTAAAAATTTCGAAGAAGTCCCGTTCAAGCACCCCTATTACTGGGCAGGATTCTACGTTACCGGAGATGTGTGATCAATGTTATGGTTTAAAATTCATTGAAAATGGTTTCCATGAAGTGGTATGCCTCAAAGTATGTATACCTTTTTATAGGGATACAATTATTGCGAACGATTTTTTTGCAATGGCATTTTACGGCAAAACCTTATTATCTTACAGCATTCCAACAAACATGAAAAGAGGAGATCGTTTTTATGCCAGGTCAGGGATTATTCAAGGAGATGAAAAAGACCTTTCTGTTTCATGCCATAGTCGCACATTTTAGTAACGGGCTGATTCCTGTTGCCGTGCTCTACTTGATCTTGACACTTTCAACTGCCAACAGCTATTTTGAGCATACTGTCGAACATCTTATTCTTATCGTTGTCTTTGCTATTCCAGCCTCTTTTTTTTCGGGTATCCACGACTGGAAAACAAAGTATCGTGGTGCCAAAGCGCCTGTCTTTATAAAAAAAATCAGGCTTTCCGGTCTGCTTTTTGCGCTTTGCATTTCTGCTGTTGCTATCAGACTCACTATTCCCGATGTGATGAACCGTCAAGGTATTGAGCACTGGCTCTATCTTGCAGCTCTTTTTTCCATGCTGCCGGTCGTGACACTTCTCGGTCATTATGGAGGCAAGCTTTCAGGTCAGTCAAAACCGCCAACCAAACCAGTCTGACTCATGACCTGATGGCGCGAATATTATGAGCATTTGATAACGAGCGATAGCCAACAAAAAAGCCTCCGTTGCAAGGAGGCTTTTTTGTTGTTCATAGATTTAAATTCTCTTACCTCTTCCCTTGCTCAAACTCCTCCGCAACAATCACATCGTCGGTGCTGCCGATGTAGAGCGGTGTGCGCTGATGGAGTTCGGCTGGCTGAATGTCGAGAATACGATCGCGTCCGTTGGTAGCACGGCCTCCAGCTTGTTCGCAGATAAAGGCGAGCGGGTTTGCTTCGTACATCAGGCGTAGTTTGCCGTTTTGATGTTTGGTGGTTGGTGGATAGATAAAGACGCCGCCAGTCAACAGGTTGCGGTGGAAATCGGCGACAAGTGAGCCGATGTAACGGGTGCTGTATGGACGTCCGGTCGCTTTATCTTCCGTTTTGATGTAGTCGAGATATTTTTTTGTGCTCTCGTTGAACTGCGCGTAAGAACCTTCGTTCATTGAATAATATTTGCCGCTCTTTGGTGTGGTAATGTTTTCGTGCGAGAGCAAAAATTCGCCAATCGTCGGGTCGTAAGTAAAGCCGTGTACCCCATGCCCTGTGGTATAAACCATCACCACTGAAGAACCATAAATAACGTACCCTGCTGCCACTTGCTCGGCACCGGGCTGTAAGCAATCAGCAAGGTTTGCTTTGGTGGGATCGCTTGTTTTGAGTTTGTAAATTGAGAAAATGGTACCAACACTGACGTTGACATCAATATTTGAAGAACCATCAAGTGGATCAAACAACAGCACATAGTTGCCACTTTCGTTGTTGGTAGGAATAATAATCTCTTCATTTTCTTCGGAACCCATGACGGCAAAGCGTCCGTGAGCGCCAATAGCAGAGATGATTTGTTCATTAGCGAACAGATCGAGCTTTTTCACCTCTTCACCCTGAACATTGGTGCTGCCTGTAAAACCGAGAATATCTGCTAAACCTGCCCGCACAACCTCTTTCCTGACCAATTTTGCCGCAAAGGCAACGTCGGTGAGAAGGTCGGTAAGTTCGCCATGCGCTTCTGGAAAAAGTCTCTGCTGTTCAAGAATGTGGCGTTCAATGGTAATCAAATTGCTCATGCTCTGTGTCCCCGATGATTTGGATTGTTGATTGGATTTGTTGGGTCATTTTGGGCGGTGCGGAATCAGCCGCTGTCAGCTTTTAATGTAAGAAATATTCACTCCTTCAGAGAAAATGCCGTTCGGTTTGCCTACATTGCCGAAGATTTTTTTCTACCCTTGAGCC
>CAIQSY010000076.1 GCA_903874585.1 uncultured Chlorobiaceae bacterium
AAACGAGTACAGCGTTGCGACAGGTTGATTATGGTCAATTAAATCTTGTTGATCTTGCTCTTGGGTTGCGCTTTTACCTCTAAGCGCTTTTTAAACAAGAAGAACGTCCCTCTTCCATGGGCACCGGTTGCTGAGGAGCGCAACCGGTGCAGCATGGTCAATGGCGGTATTTGTTGTTTGAACCACGTCCGAATCACATCACCTCGTTACATAAAAACAGGCAAACTTGAGATAGCTTGTCTCCGGCATGGCAAGCAGCACGGGATGGTCGAACGGCTGAGAGTTTTTGTGGATCATCCTGAGCTGGCAATCCGCCGAAAGGGCAGCTTGGTGTATTGATTGCAGAAAATCCTCTTCCGACACATGGTGGCTGCATGAAGCCGTTGCGAGAAATCCTCCATTTTTCAACAGTTGCAAGCCGAGCTTGTTTACGCGCTTGTATGCTTTCAGTGCGCCGGGCAGGTTTTTGCGGCTCTTGGTAAAGCTTGGCGGATCGAGCACCACAACATCGAACGACTCTTTTGATGCCACCATTTGGTCAAGCGTATCAAAGGCGTCAGCCGCAACAAGGTTGTAGTTTGAAAAGTTGTTCAGTTGAGCGTTGTGGTCGGCACGTTGCAGAGCCTCTTGAGAAGCATCAATTAAAAGCGCCGATGCTGCGCCACCATACAGCGCGTTCAGCGCAAAACCGCCATCGTTAGTAAACACGTCCAGCACCCGAGCGCCTTCCGAGAAGCTGCGGATGATTTTGCGATTTTCTCGCTGATCGAGGAAAAAGCCGGTTTTCTGCCCCTCAAAAAGATCAACCTTAAACGTCAATCCTGAATCGTGAATGGTCTGTACCGCGTCAGCGCGATTACCGCGCACCACATCTTTGTGAAGCGTCAACCCCTCAAGCTCACGCAATGGCGACTCGTTACGCACAATAATCACAGCCGGATTCAGCATCTCCTGCAGCACGTCGCAAATCATCGGTAAATGCAAATCCATACCTGCTGAAAACGCCTGCAGCACCAGTGCATTGTTGAAGCGATCAACCACCAAGCCCGGCAATCCATCCGATTCGCCGTGAACAAGGCGATAAGCGTTCGTCTGCTCTTTGCCGTACACCTTTTCGCGCAGCGCAAGTGCTTCAGTAAACTTTTTGAGGAAGAATTTTTTGTCAGGCTCTTCATCCTTGCGGGTCAGCAGCCGTATCGCAATCAGCGAATGCGGATTGTAAAAACCAGTGCCAAGAAATTTTTTATCGTGGGTAAAGAGCTGAACCGCTTCGCCCGATGCAATATCGCGCGGGAGGCTTGCGAGTTCATTGCTGAAGACCCAGAGGTGACCTTTCTGAATCCGGTGGTGCTCTTTTGGTTTGAGGTAGAGTGCGTGCATAACGGTAGTAAAAATGTTGATGTGGTTTTGATAGCTCTGCAATTTACCGTAATTAGAGCTTCATTGCAGCTTTATTGCAGAAAAAGCAGCCGCATAAATCGCACGAAAAACGTGCATATTTGGTCGCTGCCATGCGGTTCAAAATGCTTGAACAATCTTGCTGTAATGTGCAGCAAAAGTGATGAATCTCAAAGGAAATAACTCATGGGCATCAGTGTCGCTTTATTATCGTCAAAGCTATCGTTAAAACATAAAGAGATGAAACAGAAAACAGTGCTTGTACTGGCGCTTTTGATGCTGCTGCTGGCAGGCGGATGCGCTGATTTTAAAACGGTTAGCAAGCAGGAACTGCCCGCCGAGCAGACGGCATTGCTTGCTGAACATGCGGCGCTTTATCGTGAAGTAACGGCAGCCGCCCCCTTTATTCGTTCGCTGGATGGTTATGCCGATGTCTGGATAACCACGCCGAAGCGGAAGCAGCGTGTTTTTTCCAACATTCTCATTAATCGTGGCGGTGAATCGCGTATGATGGTGAGCGCTGGCTTTATTAATTGGCCGGTTGCCAATATGTATTTTAATCGTGACTCACTCTACGTGCACGATATGCTCAACAACCGCCTTTTTTTAGGTAGGAACAGCGATACGAATCTTGAGAAAATTCTTGGCGTGAATTCAGGCTATCAGCTTTTGTCGGAATCGCTGCTTGGGCTGGTGACTATTTCGGAGCCGTTGAGCGCCATTACCTCAGTCAAGCAGGGGAGTGGAATGCTGCTTTTTACGGTTGCCAGCGCTACGGGCAGCAAAGAGGTGATGATTGATCTCATCAATCGGACGTTGACAGCGCTTCTCCTGAAAGACTCGCAGGGTAGAACAACAAGCGAAATGCGTTTTAAGAATTTTGAACGCATCACCCTTGAAGGGCAAAGCGCCTTGATTCCAAAAGAGATAGCGCTCTTGCTCTACAACAACGGCACCAGTGTTGGCGAACATCAATTAGTGATCTCCTACGATGAACGGCAGTTTAACAAGCCACCCCGCTCATTGCGCTTTGCACTGCCGAAAAAGGCGAAAGTGGTGAATATTGATGATACAGCGTTTCAGTCGTGGCTGTAATTTCTCCCAAGGTTTCCCCTAATAAAAATGGAGATGCGCCCAAGTTTGTCCTTGAGCGCATCTCCAGAAAGGTGTAAGCATTGCACTTACTTTGCGAAGTTCGCTGCGGCAAACTCCCAGTTGAGCAGATTATCAATCACCGAAGCAACGTAGTCGGGGCGACGGTTCTGAAAATCGAGGTAGTAGGCATGTTCCCACACATCAATGGTGAGAATTGGTTTCTGCCCGCTGGTCATCGGGGTTTGTGCATTGCCGGTTTTGGTAAC
>CAIQSY010000077.1 GCA_903874585.1 uncultured Chlorobiaceae bacterium
ACTCGATGCGTTGCGGCAACGTTGGCAGATGCAGCAGCTCCTTGAGCGCCGTCAAACCAAAGTGTTCGCGTACAGCTTCGCCGCGTTTTTGCTTCTGGATGAGATACTCTTCGAGATGATGGCGGGCGTTCTGGCGGCACATCTCCACCAGATGCGCCTTTTCGCCAATTTGCGGCACCACAAAGCGGATGCTTTTTTTCTCCTCTTTCTCGGTAATAAAGGCGCGAAGAATCTCCTCTTCATCGGCGCTTCTCGGTTCTTGCAGTAAAATTTCATCGGGCACGACATCCAGCGTTTCGAGATAGTATTTCTCCAGCGCTTTAAGCTGTAAACCCGACACGTTTTCGCCTTCGGTGTTGTTCATGTAAATGCGCTGCGAGCCGAGCAGTTTGCCTTCGCGTATCTTGAAAATCACGCAACAGCCATCATCGTCGCCAGCGGCAACGGCAAACACATCGCGATCGAGTCCGTCGCCAGCTACAACCTTCTGCCGTTCGGCATAGCGTTTCAGGCTTTCGAGCTGCGCTTTTATCTCGGCGGCTTGCTCAAACTTCAGCTCACTTGCATAGCGCTGCATCGTTTCCGTGAGCGAGCGGATGAGCAGTGAGGTTTTACCCTTCAGTAGCCGGATAATCTCTGCAATCATCTGCAGATACTCCTTTTCCGTCTGCAAGCCTTCGCACGGACCTTTGCATTTATGGATGTGGTAATCGAGGCAGACCTTGTATTTTCGGGAGGTAATATTCTCCTCGTTCAGGCGGAATTTGCAGCTTCGCACGGGAAAAATTGAGCCGATAAGATCAAGAATTGAACGGAGCTGACGAGCTTCAGTGTAGGGACCAAACCACGTTGAACCATCTTTTTTTCGATGACGGGAGAAGAGAATGCGTGGAAACGGTTCGTTGGTGATAACGAGATAAGGGTAGGTTTTATCGTCTTTCAGATTGATGTTGTAGCGCGGCTTGAGATCTTTGATGAGGTTATTTTCAAGAATGAGCGCTTCAACCTCCGATGAGGTGATAATGACCTCGAAATCTTCAATATGTGTTACCAGCACCAGCGTTTTGCCGAAGAGCTGGTGCGCGTTTCTGAAATAGGATCGAACTCTGTTGCGGAGATTTTTTGCTTTGCCGACGTAAATCACACGCCCCGTTGCGTTTTTAAACTGGTAAACTCCGGGTGAAGTTGGCAATGTCGCAAGCTTTTCAGCAAGCGCTTTTTTTATATCGGAACGAGCCTCAAGCTCATCCTGCGTCTCCATCATCTTATGGTTGGTTAGTGATACTCTTTCAGGAAAACGTAAAAGCCGCACCAGAGATGCGGCTTTTACGCGACAAAAAAGAACAGTTCTTAAGCCTCTAATACCTACTCAAGCACATCATACTCACCTTTGAGCGCAAATACTCCGAATATGATAAGGCTGAAGGCGATGATCGGCATAAGCACGACAATCACGATGGACCAGAAAATCCAGTTCTCTTCACTGGGTTTTGCGGCGATCTCTTTCATGGCTTGCATGATAACCAGCGGGATAATTCCTACCCCCATGGCTGCCCAGAGAAGCCCGAAAAGCTTTTTAATTGCTGACATAATGAATGAAATTAAAAGGTTCTTGGTTACTCAACGTCCATGTTGTTGGTTTTGTTCGAGATGTACAGCATTCCGATAACGAAACTTACACTGGCAATCAGTATCGGATACATGAGACCAGCAAGCGGATCGGCAGGTGGAAGACCAGGTGCTGGACGTGTTGCTTCAACGAGACGAGTTGAGATAAGCGGAACCAGACCGCCAAAAACGCCGTTGCCGATATGGTATGGCAGCGACATTGAGGTGTAGCGGATGCGGGTTGGGAAAATCTCAACAAGGAATGCAGCAATTGGGCCGTACACCATGGTGACAAAAATCACCTGTATAAAGACAATTCCAATCATCTTGTAGAACAGGCTCTGAGGAAGAATTACTGCCTTTTTTGTCTCCGGCTTCAGTTTGCCTGCCGCTGCAAGTTCAGCTTTTTTAGCAGCATCAAGCGGGACAGTCTCTTTCTTTGTCTCTTTGTAGGTTGTGCCGTCGGTGAAGGTTTTATTCGTTACAATGGTGGTAACGGTATCGGTTCCTTTTACCTCTACTTTCGGATCGGATACGATGGTTTTTTCAACAACCTCAGTTTTATTTTTCAGATTCGCACTATCATACATCATCTGATAAAGAGGCTTGTAGGAAAGAACGGCAATCAACATACCTGCCATCATAATGTACTTGCGCCCGAT
>CAIQSY010000078.1 GCA_903874585.1 uncultured Chlorobiaceae bacterium
CACTGAACACATGTTCTTCGGTGGCGAACGTATCGACGCCATGAGAGAGATGATTCTGGCTGATGATGTTGAAGGACGCAAAAAAGCACTTGCCAAGCTGATTCCTTACCAGCGCGAAGATTTCTACGGTCTCTTCAAAACTATGGGTTCTCGCCCTGTAACTATCAGATTGCTCGATCCGCCACTGCATGAATTCCTGCCACATAGCGATAGCGAAATCAAAGTGCTGGCAACAAAAATGGGCAAATCGTTTGAAGATGTGAAATCACGTATTGGCGATCTCCACGAATTCAATCCAATGCTTGGTCTTCGCGGTTGCCGCCTCGGTATTCTTCATCCGGAAATTACGGTCATGCAGGTAAGGGCAATTATTGAAGCTGCCTGTAAACTGAAAAAAGAGGGGCTCGAAGTTGTTCCGGAAATTATGGTTCCACTGATCAGCACCGTTAAAGAGCTGGAAATTACCAGTGAAATTATCCACAAAACAGCTCGCAGCGTTATTGCGGAGCAGGGCACTGGCGTGAAATATCTTGTAGGAACGATGATTGAAGTACCTCGTGCAGCAATCACGTCCGACCAGATTGCAACGGCTGCCGACTTCTTCAGCTACGGTACCAATGACTTGACGCAGATGGGGCTTGGTATGAGCCGCGATGATTCCGGTCAGTTCCTGCCAACTTACCAGCAGCAGGAAATTTTTCCACGCAATCCATTTGAATCACTTGATATTGATGGCGTTGGACGACTGATGAGCATCTCCGTTAAAGATGGCCGCGCAGTAAAACCTGAGCTGAAACTCGGTATCTGCGGTGAGCACGGTGGTGACCCTGCAACAGTTGAATTCTGCCACAACCTTGGTTTGAACTACGTATCGTGCAGTCCATTCAGAGTACCGATTGCACGCCTGGCTGCTGCAAGAGCTGCATTGCAAAGCTAAACGACACCATTCAACACCGTACGTTTAAAAAAAGGCGATCCCTCTCGGGTCGCCTTTTTTTGCTTCAGAGAAATAATGTTCATTTATTGAACCGACATTCGCATACAAAGCCAAGGCTACCACCAAAGAGCATAGAGCAAATAACAAACCACATGGAATTCAGCCATATCAACATCAGGGGCGCAAGAGTACATAACCTGAAAAATATCTCTCTCGATATACCAAGGAACAAGTTTGTCGTGATTACCGGTCTCTCAGGTTCGGGAAAATCCAGTCTTGCTTTCGATACGATTTATGCCGAAGGGCAGCGGCGATTTATGGAGACACTCTCACCGTATGCACGCCAATACATCGGCAGCATTGAACGCCCTGACGTTGATTTTATCGAAGGGCTCTCGCCGGTGATCGCCATCGACCAGAAAAGTACCAGCCGCTCACCACGCTCCACCGTTGGCACGATCACGGAAATCCATGACTTCATGCGGCTGCTCTACGCCAAAGCCGGACGACGTTACGACCCAATCACTGGTGCCATGCTACAGCAGCAAAGCGAGGAGAGCATCTGCAACACCATTCTTGCCTTGCCTGAGGGCACAAAAGTTCAAATACTCTCTCCGCTTGTCAGCGGACGTAAAGGTCATTACCGAGAGCTCTTCGAACGCTTGTTGCTCAAAGGGTTTCTGCGTGTCCGCATTGACGGAGTGTATCGGGAGATGGAAAAAAACATGCAGATTGAGCGCTATAAAAGCCACGCTATTGAGTTGGTTGTGGACCGTCTCGTTATCAATACCGAGTGTGAAGAGCGCTTGAAAAAAGCCGTTAACCTCGCTATCAGCATGTCGGAACATAAATCTACCGTCATGTGTGATCCTGTTGAGCATGATCGTCAAGAGCTGACCTTCAGCACTCGCTACGCTTATTCGGATGGCTCAGTTCCTGTCGATACGCTGGCACCGAACCACTTCAGCTTCAACTCACCATACGGCGCATGCCCGGAATGCAATGGACTTGGTGAGCTTATGCAGCTTTCAGGCGAATTAATGACGCCCGATTTATCGCTCTCGCTGAACCAAGGAGGGCTTGATCCATTTGGGAAATCAGGAAAGCGAAACCTGTGGCAAGTGATCAGGGCAATCGCCAAAGAGTTCAACGTTACCCTCGATACCCCATTATCTGATATCCCACAAGAGGCGATGCATATTCTCCTTGAGGGATCAGGCAGCCGCACCTTTAACGTCAGCTACACCTACTCCGGTCGCGATACGCTCTATCCGCAACCATTTCAAGGTGCGATTCCCTATGTACAGGAGATTCTGAACCATGCGAGCACTTCAAAAATACGCGAATGGGCGGAGAGCTATATGATTCGCCAAGCTTGCCCTGCGTGTAAAGGCGCACGGCTTCGCAAAGAGAGCTTGCTGGTCAAGATTGACGGTCTCAACATTGCCGAAACTGAAGCGCTCCCGTTGCCGGAAGCTCTTGCATTTTTTCTGGCACTACCCGACAAACTGACAGCAAAAGAGCGGCTTGTGGCAACACCCGTGCTACATGAAATTATCAAACGCATTGAATTTCTGCTCAACGTCGGGCTTGGCTACCTGTCGCTTGACCGAAGCTCACAAACGCTCTCCGGCGGCGAAGCACAGCGCATCAGGCTTGCCTCGCAGCTTGGCTCGCAACTCAGTGGCGTACTCTATGTGCTCGACGAACCAAGCATCGGACTGCACCAGCGCGACAATCACAAGCTCATCACCTCACTCAAGCGCTTGCGCGACCTCGGCAACACCGTGCTTGTTGTTGAGCACGATAAGGACACAATGCTCGAAGCTGACGAAATTATCGAC
>CAIQSY010000079.1 GCA_903874585.1 uncultured Chlorobiaceae bacterium
AAAGTGTGCTTGAGCAATGTTTATAACTTGATAAAGCAATAACTTATGGCTGATACTCCTCACACCTCCAGCGTACAAAGCTCGCATCCAAGCGCTGTTGGAGAACTCTCTCTTTCTCAGGCAATTCTCGCACCTCTGGATGCACTCTTTAAAGCTCAAGTCCATTCAGCACGAAGTTTTCTCAATCTCCTGCTGCAAATTGGTTATCCGCATGTTGAGCTTGATGCGGATGGCAGTAAGAATGAGGAGGATTTGAAATCAAAATCCTTTTACACGCAGGATTTTTACTATACCAATGATAATGGACACAACGTCAAAATCTCCATACCATCATTAGCGCTCATTCCCATTACGCCGCTCAGCATTGATAATGCGAGTTTCAAGTTCAATTTTAATGTGCAGACCACATCCTCACATTCGCAGATTCAAAGTTCGGAAGCGAGTGTTGTCGAAAAGGAAAAGGAGTATGCCAGAGATAAACGCCCGTGGTACTTGGTGGATGAACCACAAAGTTTTAAAGGCACTGTGGCGCCATCGTCGAATGAGAGTTCGTCATCACACACGCAATCGAGCGTTATCAATATTGAAATAACCCTCTCTAAACAGCCGCTTCCAGCAGGGCTTGATAAATTAATAACTGCTCTGCAACAATCAATAAGCGTGGATGATCTTCAAGAGTGATGGTGTTGAATGGTGAAACAAACACGGATAACTCTCTTTTTTAACGATTTAAATCTGCAAAATATATGCCCGGCACATCTCTTCCCGATATTGGAGTTCAAGCTCTGCCCCTTGAATTCATTATTTCAGCGCCACTTCTTGGCGTTATTAATGCGCAGAAAATGTCAGCACAGGCTACCATTGATTTTATCAATACGTTCAAAGCGGAAAATATCTCATTTAGCGGAACGAGTACGACGGCTGGCGCACCATCAAGCTTTTCCGTTACCGTGCCGATGCTGACCATGATCCCCGTACCACATCTGCGAATCGACTCGGTAACAACCCATTTCAAGTACGAAATCAGCCAGATTGTGAGCGAGAAAAAAGGGCGAGAAATTGGTGGCAGTGTTGAAGCTGGAACCACTGGATTATGGGCAAATTTTGTAACCGCATCACTGAAAGGGAACGTTTCAAGCCAATCGTCCGCCGAGTCGGTGATGAATCGCAGCGGTATGCTTGATATTACCATCAGCGCCAGTGAAGCGCCAATTCCTGAAGGACTTGCCAGAATTCTGAACTTGCTTGGCAAAACAATTCCAACAGAAATTCCGGCATCAGCTCCTGTTGAGCCAGCAGTATCGGAGACTCCTGCAGAGCTTCCGCCTGCGGAACCTTCAGCACCAGACATGATAGCTGGTGATACACCGTCCGCTCCTTCAGCTCCCTCTGGCGAACCAAGTGCGAACGATGACGCAGCCACTCTACCATCTGCCGATACGCCAGAATGATTCAAAACGACCTCACCTTGCGGCAGATCAGTGACCGAATTCTTTCGGATCTGGTCTGCTCGCGAACTGACTTCCTGCTGCTTCAAGCTCAGGCTTGGCAGCGTATAAACGATACAGTAACGGAGCACACCATTGCTGTACAACCCAATCCTCTTGATATTGAACGCACGTCGTTTGAGTTTTTCATTGCTCAGCGAGTACCGAATGTGGTTGAGCTGGTGAGCAGCTTTTTGCGGAAAACATCCCCCAAAAAGCAGCGTTTCAAGCTATGTAGCAGCAATGAAAAAAACGGGATAAAAGTCACCATCACGGTGAGGCTGCAGAGTGGCGCATTGACATCGGCAATCAGCACGGAGCCGGATTTGGCTGCAACGCCTGAAGAGATTATTGTTCGTGGGGTTGGGGTGTGAGTGGTATGCTGCGCTAATACGGATCTGACCGTAAAATTGCAGTTACATCCACAAGCTCATCCATCATTCACCATGTCTTTCCATCATCCTTTGCGAATAAAATAATCCATCGACAATGTTCTCCTGAAAAATAATCGGTAACTTCACGATAAAATATCCTTCTATTTTTAATCTAAACCGATACCTAATGGCATCCTCTTTACTTGTTATTGACAGTCGCGTGTCGAACTCCAATGCGTTGATTACAAGCCTTACGGCAGACACCGATTATTTCGTGCTCGACCGTGAGCATGATGGCGTTGTGCAGATTGTGGAGGTGCTTGCAGGAAAGAACGGGTACAGCTCAATTCAAATTATTTCACATGGATCGCCGGGTTCAATAACGCTTGGAAGTTCGGCGCTGGATAATGCAACGCTGTACCTCCACGCGAATGAGTTGGCGGCTATCGGCAGCGCTTTGGCTGAAAACGGGGATCTACTGCTCTATGGCTGCAACGTTGGCGCAGGCGATATTGGGCAGCAGTTTGTGGCAACGCTTGCAGAGCTGACGGGTGCTGATGTGGCGGCATCGGATGACTTGACGGGCTCAGCAGCACGTGGTGGAAATTGGATTTTAGAAAACAATTCAGATACCATTGAAGCTAAAGGACTCTTCGTGCCAGAGTGGCCGGGCTTATTGGTCGACGACTACGCCGATGATCGCACTGGTGCAACTGCGTTGACTTTAGGTGTTGCCAAGAGTGGAAACATCGAGGTGGTCTCGGATCAGGACTACTTCAAGATTGATTTGGTAGCTGGACAGCGCTATCTGTTTGAAATGATCGCTTCTGGCACCGGGTCGCTGGACACGGCTTACCTCTACCTATACAACTCGTCGGGCTACATCATTGATCATGGCTACGGTTCGGATTTGGCAACTTTCTCTTACGTGGCAGCCAACTCTGG
>CAIQSY010000080.1 GCA_903874585.1 uncultured Chlorobiaceae bacterium
AATCACCTTGATAATGGGTTGTCGGGAATTCCACTGTGTCACCACAGCACTCAAAATAGCGTAGTCGTACCGATTCGCCGAGAATCTGCATCTGTTTGCCAGCATCATTGAAATAGTATTCCCGCGAGACATTATAGCCTTGCGTCTCAAGAAGATTGGCAATGCAATCGCCAAGAACGCCGCCACGTCCTCGCCCAATTGTCAGCGGTCCGGTTGGGTTCGCACTCACATACTCAACAATTGCCGTTTTTCCTTTGCCCGCACATCCCTGCCCATAACTCTTGCCTTCACACAACACCTTCTCAACGGAACGCATGATAAAGAGCGGCGTCAGGTAAAAGTTGATGAAACCAGCACCTGCTATGTCGATTTTTGCAATGGTTTCTGGTGGAAATACTATATGACGGATAATCTCCTGTGCCAGTTCACGTGGATTTTTTTTGCGCTCTTTGGCTATGAGCAAGGCAATATTCGTTGAAAAATCCCCAAATTTTTTATCAGCAGGTTGTTCAATCTGAATTGGTTTTTCGGTGATAATATTGGCTGAAAGCAGCGCATTCTGGATAAGAGGAAGGAAAAAATCGTGCATAAGTGTTCGTTTATCAAAAAGTAGTGGATGCTTATTTGCCGATGAGTTCAATGAGCTGCTCTGGGTTAATCATCGTAAAATCGTCAATAATGGCGATGACATTGTCGAAGTTCTTGAAGGCGTCGGCGCTGTTGGTTGTGGTAACGGCAACGCAGCGCATATTTGCCCGACGGGCAGCCTCAACACCTGGCAGCGCATCTTCAAAAACAATGCAGTGCAATGGCGGTACCTTCAGCAGTTCGGCGGCACGTAAAAAAATATCAGGATGAGGTTTGCCTTGTTGTACTTGCGATGGATCAACCAGAGCCTGAAATCGTCCCGTCAACGTGAGTAAGCCAAGAATATAATCGATATTTTTCGCACCAGCGCCAGTACCAATACCGAGGCGAATATCCAGCTTGTCCGCGGCATCAAGAAATTGGTGAAGTCCCGGCATTGGTGTAATGCGTTTGCGCGACATCACTCGGTAAAGAAAATCTTTGAACTCAGTTAACCTGTTTGCCTCCGTTTCACTGATATTTGGATCGAGAAAATAGCGAAGCACGTCGTGCCCCTTCATGCCTGCAGTCTCTACAAGATAGCGTTCAGCATCAAGTCCCTCAAGCCCAAAGTCTTTAAAGAGTTCAACCCAAGATTCAGCATGAAAACGCATATTGTCAGTAAGCACTCCATCCATATCGAAAATGAAGGCATAATTGCTGTTGTTCAGCATGATGGTTTTTCTCTACAAGTTACTCGTTTTATTTCACCAAGTTGCATCGCTTCTCGCACTTCCTGCATGGTTGCGTTGGCAATTTGTTTCGCTTTTATTTCACCTTCAGCAAGAATCTCTTTGACCTCATCGAGACGTGCTTCATAGTGTCGGCGCTTTTCGAGGATTGGAGCAAGCTCTTGCGAAATATTTGCAGCGCAGAGCTTTTTGCAATCAACGCAGCCAAGCGTTCCCGCACGGCAATCATTGGCGATGGTATCGAGTTGTTCTGGCGACGAAAATTTTGCATGATAGCTGAAAACCGTACAGACTTCTGGATGCCCGGGATCATTTTTCCGGACTTTCAGTGTATCGGTTACGGCTGTACGCATCTTTTTCAACACATCGTCGGGATTATCCGAGAGAAAAATGGTGTTGCCGAGCGACTTCGACATCTTTGCTTTTCCATCAAGACCCACCAAACGAGAGAATTTTGTGATTTTTGGGGCAGGTTCTGCAAACACTTCACCTTTTACAGGATGCGCGTATTGATTGTTGAATTTGCGGGCAATCTCTCTGGTAATTTCCACATGGGGAATCTGATCTTCACCCACAGGGACTACATTCGCTTTATAAAGGAGAATATCTGCTGATTGTAAAACAGGATAGCCAAGGTGCCCGTATGTCAGCGACTCCATATTCAAGTCGCGCACCTGCTCCTTCAGTGTTGGATTTCTTTCAAGTCGGGCAGAGGTGATGAGCATGGCAAAAAGCAGAAAAAGCTCCGCATGTTCTTTTACCTGCGATTGGCGAAAAACAGGGCTCTTTTCAGGGTCGATACCGGCAGCAAGCCAGTCAATCAGCATATCGAGCGAATGGTTGTAAATATCGACTGTTTCCAGCGACGTGGTCAAATTGTGATAATCCGCAATAAGAAAACAGGTTTCATAAGCTCGTTCGCCTGTGTCAAGAAGGAGATTCTGCTGCTCAACCCAATTCTCCAGAGCACCGGTATAATGTCCGAGATGGAGTTTGCCGGTTGGGCGCATACCACTTAAAATTCGCTGAGTTCCCATAGGTGTGATGATTGCCGCCTTACTGGCAGCGGTGCTGCGGCTGTTTGCTGGCGCTTTATTTTACTTGCATTTAAAACTGTATGAACTACAAGTTATCACAGTTGAGAGAAAGATAAAAGGTCTTTTGTTTGTTTTTTGTTTTCACGAGAGCAAGCGCTATATTGTGCCACTTGTTTTCGATTTCTTGACACAACAGAGAGACCGAAAGCCAATATATTAGAGAGTAAGTCCTATACAACGCTCAGTTGCCCAACCATGTCAGATCCGGAAGGAAGCAGCATCCGGTAATATGAGTGTGTGATATAGTCAGCTTACTCTCTTTTTTTATTTCATCACATTTCATCATATCGGGAGTAGTTATGCCGTCATCTTTCAAAAAAGAGGAACTACTAAGCGCGCCGGTTCGCCATATTGATATCAAGCAACTCAACATTGTCCCGCTTATCGATCAGATGAGCGACACCGCTTTTCAAGCAAGGAATCTTGCGCGAGCAGCTTCAATTGTTGACCTCATGCAGCAGGATAAGGAGTGCGCGGTTATTCTCACTCTTGCGGGTTCACTGATTAGCGCTGGCTTGAAACAGGTCATTATTGATATGATCGAGAACAATATGGTTGATGCGATTGTCTCGACTGGCGCAAATATTGTTGATCAGGACTTTTTTGAGGCACTTGGATTCCGACATTACAAGGGCTCCCAGTTTATGGATGATGCCACTCTTCGTGATCTGCATATCGACCGCATTTACGACACATACATCGACGAGGATGATCTCCGTGTTTGTGACGACACGACGGCAATTATCGCCAATTCGATGAAGCCGGGTGCGTACTCTTCACGCGAGTTTATTATTGCAATGGGTAAATACATTGCCGATAATAATCTCGATAAGAACTCCATTGTTTATAAAGCCTACGAAAAGGGGGTGCCAATTTTCTGTCCCGCTTTTTCAGATTGTTCTGCTGGTTTTGGTTTAGTGCATCATCAGTGGCATAATCCCGACACTCATGTCTCCATCGATTCTGTCAAGGATTTTCGTGAACTCACCAAAATCAAAATCGAGAATGATAAGACTGGTATTTTTATGATTGGTGGAGGTGTGCCGAAAAACTTTACTCAGGATATTGTGGTTGCGGCTGAAGTGCTTGGTCATGAGGATGTTTCCATGCACACCTATGCAGTGCAGATTACCGTAGCCGATGAGCGTGATGGTGCGCTTTCTGGCTCAACGCTCAAGGAGGCAAGTTCCTGGGGCAAGGTGGATACTGTTTATGAGCAGATGGTTTTTGCGGAGGCAACAATTGCTCTGCCGCTCATTGCTGGTTATGCTTATCATAAACGGAACTGGGAAGGTCGCAAGCCAAAGAATTTCAACGCTTTACTCGACGGTAAAACCATAAACTCATAAGGGAGATAATAATGCAATTTTTTATTGATACAGCAAATCTTGCTGAAATCGGCGCCGCACACCAGATGGGCGTGCTTGCCGGTGTTACCACCAATCCTTCGCTGATTGCAAAAATTGTGGACGATCCTGCTGCGTTTACATGGCAAATGTTCAAAGATCATATTTCGCAAATTTGCCAGATTGTTGATGGTCCGGTCAGCGCAGAAGTGACAGCGCTTGACGCTGATGGTATGATAGCAGAGGGTGAAGAGCTGGCGGAAATTGCTGAAAATGTTGTGATCAAATGTCCTGTGACGATGGAAGGACTGAAAGCAATCACCTATTTTGACAGCCAGGATATTGCAACCAATGCCACGCTGGTTTTTTCAGCAAATCAGGCGCTGCTTGCCGCTAATGCTGGTGCAAGTTATGTCAGCCCGTTTGTTGGCAGGCTTGATGATGTCAGTTCGGATGGCATGGCGCTGGTCAAGCAAATTGTTACGATGTTCAAAAATTACGATTACATGCCTGAAGTGATTGTTGCAAGTATTCGTCATCCACAGCATGTTATTGATGCGGCAATGGTTGGCGCTGATATTGCAACCATTCCTTATAGCGTGATTCGTCAGCTTCTCAGCCATCCATTGACCGATCAGGGTGTGAAGAAGTTTACCGAAGATGCTGCAATTATGAAAAAGTAGTGAGTTTTGGTGTGTTGCGGGTGCTCCGCATTGCGTTCTTACACACTCATCTTTTTTCAATTTCTCCTCAAACGTGCTCGATATCGCGAATCATCGCCGGTTTGCGATATCGAATTGTGTAACCTCTTTGGCAAGCACCTCAACTTTGACGGGTGCAGTTCCTTTCTCAAAAAATCCAAGCCGTTTCGCAGCTTCGGCGCTTAAGTCGATAATGCGGTCGCCAATAAATGGACCTCTGTCGTTAACACGAACAATAATGGTTGCTTTTGTCTCAAGATTCGTAACCTTGACGAGCGATGGCAATGGAAGATATTTGTGTGCGGCGCTTGGCCGTGATGGATCGAAAACCTCCCCATAAGCGGTCAGTTGTCCATGATTTTGCGCGAGCGTCTCTTGCCCGTACCATGATGCAAGACCTGTCTCTTCATAGGCAACGGCCTCTTCGTAACTCATCGGCACGTAAACTTTGCCATCAATAATGTATGGCGTGTTTTTTAATTTGCCGAGCCGATACGCCTCTTCAGGTGAAATGCCACTGAAGTCAAGTCGTGACGAGGAGCAGGAGCTGAGCAGAAACGGTAACATCAGCAATCCCGTGAGAACAATATGGCGCATCGTATCGAGCAATCTGCATTGGTTAACAATCGTTTTAAAAAGTGATGAAAGGTACAGAATTTCTCTGATATTTAATTTTATCATCCATTGGAATGGAGTTTTCGAGCAATGCAAGTTATTGATCTCAGCCAACGGCTTGAAGCTGGAATGCCTTGTTATCCCGGCACTCCAGCACCACGGTTTCAGCCAATCAGCACTATCGCATCCAACGGATTTGCGGAGCAGCTTCTGACGTTTTCCTCCCATACCGGTACGCATATTGATTTGCCATCGCATATTCTTGCTGGTGCGCCATCGCTTGATGCGTTCGATATCAGCCGCTTTGCCGGTAACGGCTTGGTGCTCGATGTGCGGAACATACATGACTGTTTGATGACTCTTGAGATGCTCAAGCCTTTTCAGGCAGATATTACTGAGTGTGAGTTTCTTTTGCTGTGCTCTGGTATGAGCAACACTTGGGGCACTTCTGCCTATTTTGAGCAATATCCGACACTCTCTCTCGAAGCGGCACAATGGCTTGCTGGTTTACAGCTCAAAGGTGTTGGTGTCGATATGCTCTCGGTTGATGCGCCGGATGCCACTGATTTTCCCATCCACAAGATTCTCTTGCAGCAAGGGCTTATTATTGTTGAGAATCTGGCAAATCTTTTTCCACTCTTGCATCAATCTTTTATTTTTTGCTGTTTTCCGCTGAAGATATCGCAGGGAGACGCATCTCCGGTGCGAGCGGTTGCGCTGTTTGATAGTAACAATTGTTACTGATTTTTATTGGAAGTAAGGGGATTAAGCATTACCTTAACGTCCACATAAGACGCGGTCTATGTTTTCGTTCTTTTTCATCGAATAAACCATTGTATGAACACTATGTTTTTGTATTCATCCATGACCAAAAAAGTTCTTATGGCGCTTGCCGGACTTTTTCTGGTTAGCTTTTTATGCGTACATCTTGGAATTAACCTGATGTTGCTGAGAAATGATGGGGGGCGTGCATTCACGGAAGCAGCAACTTTCATGGGCACCAATCCAGTCATCAAAGTATTTGAGATTGTGCTTTTTGCCGGTTTTTTGCTCCATATAATTTTTGGTATGCTGGTTTCAGGCCAGAACAAGGCAGCTCGTCCTTCCCCTTATTCGGTCGGTAATAGTTCGGATGCCGCACCGTTTTCCAAGTATATGCTTCATACAGGTATTATTGTTTTCATCTTCCTGCTCCTCCATTTCTTTGATTTTTACTTTATAAAAATAGGTATTGTGGCGCCACCAGCCGGTATTGCAACCCACGATTTCTACCACCGAACACTACTTCTCTTTTCAACTCCCGGGTATTCACTTCTCTATATCTTCTGCTTCGTCGCTCTCGGTATTCATCTTAACCACGCCATTCAATCAGCATTTCAGACGCTTGGTTTGAACCATAGCAAGTATATGGATGCGGTTAAAGTTATCGGTTCGGCATTCTCTGTTCTTATTGCAGTTGGTTTCAGCCTTGTTCCGATATTCATTCTTTTTTTCCGTCAATAAGTGTAGTTGCTTGTAATACGAAAAAACATTTATAACCGTTTTCAATGACACGCCTCAACGCCAGAATCCCGGAAGGGCCGGTGGCAAACAAGTGGACCAGCTATAAATCTGCCTGCAAGCTGGTAAATCCCAACAACAAACGGAAACTTGACATTATTGTAGTAGGTACCGGGCTTGCCGGCGCCTCTGCTGCGGCATCGCTCGGGGAGCTTGGTTACAAGGTCAAGGTCTTCTGTTACCAGGATAGCCCTCGTCGTGCCCACAGTATTGCTGCACAAGGAGGAATAAACGCAGCCAAAAATTATCCAAACGACGGCGATAGCGCGTTTCGGCTTTTTTATGATACGATCAAAGGCGGAGATTACCGCGCGCGTGAAGCTAACGTCTATAGGCTTGCTCAAGTCAGCAATCAGATTATTGATCTTTGTGTTGCACAAGGTGTACCGTTTGCTCGCGAATATGGTGGGTTGCTTGCCAATCGTTCATTCGGCGGTGCGCAGGTATCAAGAACCTTCTATGCCAGAGGCCAAACCGGCCAGCAATTGCTGCTCGGCGCCTACAGTGCACTGAGCCGCCAGATTGCGTTGGGAAATGTAACGCTTTTCAATCGCCGTGATGTGCTTGACACGGTACTTGTTGACGGAAAGGCACGCGGCATCATAGCTCGGAACCTTGTTACGGGGGAAATAGAACGCCATGCCGCTCACGCCGTAGTGCTTGCGAGTGGCGGTTACGGCAATGTGTTTTTCCTCTCCACCAACGCCATGGGTTCCAACGTGACGCCAGCTTGGAGCGCCTATAAAAAAGGGGCAATGTTTGCAAACCCCTCTTTCACTCAGATTCATCCCACCTGTATTCCGGTGCATGGCGATGCGCAGTCAAAGCTTACCCTGATGAGTGAAAGCTTGCGCAACGATGGCAGAATATGGGTTCCTCGCAAGATGGCTGACGTTGAAAAGTTGAGAACTCAATCAATCAAGCCTTCCGATATCCCAGAAGAGGATCGCGACTACTATCTGGAACGCCGCTATCCCGCTTTTGGCAATCTTGTGCCGAGAGATGTGGCATCACGGGCAGCCAAAGAGCGTTGCGATGCGGGCTTCGGTGTTGGAAGAACCGGTGTCGCAGTGTTTCTTGACTTTGCCGATGCCATCAAGCGCAAAGGGCATGACACCATTGACGCATTGTACGGCAACCTCTTTCAGATGTACGAACAGATTGTCGCTGAGAATCCTTATGAAACACCGATGATGATCTATCCTGCAGTCCACTATACCATGGGTGGTCTCTGGGTTGATTATGATCTCATGACGACGGTTCCAGGTCTTTTTGCTCTTGGTGAGTGTAATTTCTCTGACCATGGTGCAAACCGACTTGGCGCTTCGGCGCTTATGCAGGGGCTTGCCGACGGCTATTTCATTCTTCCCTATACAATAGGCAACTATCTTGCGGCCGAAATTCATACACCTCGTTTCAATCCTGACGCTTCCGAGTTTACTCTTGCGGCACAAAGTGTTACCGACCGCCTGAAGCAAATGAAGAGTTGTGGCGGCAAAGAGTCGGTTGATACTTTCCATCGTCGTCTTGGTAAAATCATGTGGGAGTATTGCGGCATGGCGCGTAACGATGCAGGACTAACCGAAGCGCTCTACCAGATTACGGAGTTGCGCCACGAATATGCGCGTGGGGTAAACATTCCCGGCGGACTGGACGAATACAATCCGGAACTGGAAAAAGCGTGCAGAGTTGCTGATTTTATTGAGCTTGGCGAACTTATGGTGCGCGATGCGCAACAACGAAAAGAGTCGTGCGGAGGACATTTCAGGGAGGAGTACCAGACCAGTGAGGGGGAAGCGTTGCGCAATGACGAACGGTTCGCCTTTGTGGGCGCATGGGAATACAAAGGCCGTGAGATTGCGGCAAGCCTCCATCGTGAGGAACTTCAATTCAACGAGATTAAGCTCTCCCAGCGGAGCTATAAATAACTGTTATTATGAACTTTAAGCTGAAAATCTGGCGACAGAAAAAAGCTGCTGCCAAAGGTGAGATGGTCACCTATGCTGTTTCAGAAATATCATCTGACAGCTCATTTTTTGAAATGCTTGATGCTCTGAATCAACAACTCATCACGACTGGTGGTGAACCTGTTGCCTTTGATCACGACTGTCGCGAGGGTATTTGCGGGACGTGCAGCCTGTATATTAACGGGCGTCCACACGGGCCGCTCAAGGGCGTGACGACGTGCCAGCTCCACATGCGCTCGTTTAAGGATGGCGATACTATTCATATTGAGCCGTGGCGTGCCAAAGCGTTTCCTATCATCAGAGATCTTATTGTTGATCGGAGTTCTCTCGACAAAATTATTCAGGCGGGTGGCTATGTCTCGGTCAATACAGGCGGAGTGCCGGATGCCAATACCATTCCGGTACCTAAAGAGAAATCAGAAGCTGCTATGGATGCGGCAGCATGTATAGGGTGCGGCGCTTGCGTAGCAGCCTGTTCCAATGCAGCAGCAATGCTCTTTATCGGGGCAAAAGTGTCGCATCTGGCACTGCTGCCACAAGGAAAAGTAGAGGCAGCTAAACGGGTGCAAAAAATGGTGGCTTGTATGGATGAGCTTGGGTTTGGCAACTGCAGCAACACCTACGCATGTGAAGCTGAATGCCCGAAAGGAATTTCTGTAACCAATATAGCGCGCATGAATCGGCAGTTTATCGGAGCAAAACTTTTTTCAGAGAGAGAGAAAATTGTCAGAGTTTCATTATAAAGCGATTTATGTATGGTGTGAAAGAGGGTTTCCATTCGTTTGTAACTTTTTTTCTATTTGTTCTACAGGTTGAAATGTTTTAACTTATATACATTACTGGAAACTTTTCTCCGGAGCGTAGTATTGCAACAACAATCTCTCTCCATAACCTCAAAACAATAACAAACATGTCAAACGGAACAAACGATCTTTCAGGCGCTATCAGCAACCTTATCGACACCATGGGTAAGCTTGCCCAGCAGCAGGTTGAGCTGATCAACACTGGAATTAAAACAGCTTCACAGATGGTTGAGCCACTGACCAAAACCGCTACCGATCTTCTTGGTAACGTTGTCAGCACCATGAACCAGGTGTTGCAGAGCATCTCTTCAGCGATTGCCCCTAAAAAGTAAGTGCTGATTGTTCTCTTTAAAGCACCTTCTACGTTTATCGTACAAGGTGCTTTTTTTTTGTTCCCATTTTCTTGTGATTCGAGTTTTCTTGTTTGTTCGTACCTCTTTTGAAAACCTCAGTGTATGGCTATCCAGCAGCATATTATCACGCTTTATACCTCTTTTTTTCATAGCGAACCGCTATCGGTTATCAAAATTCAGGGCGATGCGTCCAGCCGCCAATATTTTCGGATGACTGGTGCTGCAGGTTCTTTCATTGCCTGTTACGATCCTGCATTTTCAGGCGCAACTGCGGAGCCGTACAATTTTCTGGTGATGCGGAAGTTATTATCTGACAACAATATCCCTGTGCCAGCGATTATCACCGTTGATGAACAGAACGGTTTACTGTTGCTTGAGGATTGTGGCGATCTGCTGTTGCAAAACGTTTTCGGGACGGCTGATGAGCCGACGATTCCTGACCGTTATCGTGAAATTCTTGATCTTCTTGTACAATTGCAGTCCATTCGTGGCGATGAAAAAACGCTACCATTTTGTTTGAGCTTTGACACGGAAAAGCTGATGTTTGAGTTTGATTTTTTTATCGAGCACGCTTTGCAGAACTATTTTGCTCCATGCTTCAACCAAAGCAGCATAACCGCTTTGCGATGTGAGTTTGAAGCCATTGCCAAGATTCTCGTTCAGCCTCGCCATTTTGTGCTGAATCATCGCGATTTTCACAGCCGCAATATTTTGATTCATCAGAACAAGCCGATTATTATTGATTTTCAGGATGCGCGTATGGGCTTGCCGCAGTACGATGCGGTTTCGCTTATAAAGGACTCTTATGTTAAATTGGAAAACACGTTAGCCGAAGAGCTGAAGACATGTCACTACAACGCTTTATGTCGTCGCAATATCAGCACAATGAGTTTCGACGAGTATCTTTACTTTTTTGATATCATGGCATTTCAGCGAAACATCAAAGCCATTGGCACGTTCTGCTATCAAACG
The DNA here is from genome assembly GCA_903874585.1 of uncultured Chlorobiaceae bacterium. Lineage (GTDB taxonomy): Bacteria > Bacteroidota > Chlorobiia > Chlorobiales > Chlorobiaceae > Chlorobium. The sequence goes on from CAIQSY010000080.1 coordinate 10,734, forward strand.
ACCGTGAAAAAGAACAGCACGTTTGAGCACTCCATTGCGCCAACGCTTGCGTATCTGCCCGATTACATTGCAGCACAATCTGAGCTGAAGGTAGCCGGCAAGCTTTTGCAGCCACTGCTTGATGGAGTTGTAGCATGAAAGCGTTTGTGCTTGCCGCTGGACTTGGCACTCGTCTTCGTCCACTGACTGAGCATCTCCCAAAGCCACTGATTCCTGTGCTCAATATTCCCAGCCTTTTCTATACCATTTCGTTGCTGAAACAGGCGGGCATCAGCGAGATTATCTGCAATATTCACCATCACGCTGAAGTAATACAACAGGTTATCGAAGCGAGTACTCTACCGGACGTGCATATCACCTTCTCCGAAGAGCCGGTGATTCTTGGCACGGGAGGCGGGTTGAAAAAATGCGAGGCGCTGCTTGGCGATGATGATTTTATTCTGGTCAACAGCGACATCATTACCAATATTGATTTTAGAGCGCTGGTGCGCCATCATCAGGCATCGGGTTTGCCGGGAACGTTGACGCTGTATGCTACACCAGACGCTGCTTCGATTGGCAGTGTTGGGGTTGATGGTGGTCTGATAAAAGATTTTGCGAATCGGCGACATACGGGTTTGCTCTCTTCATTTATCTACACCGGCACAGCCGTTCTTAGTCCAGAAATTTTTCGTTTTATGACAGCGGAGTATTCGAGCATTGTTGATACAGGATTTACAGGACTTATTGATAACGGTGGGCTTGGCTGCTATGAACATAAGGGGTTGTGGATGGATATTGGCACCATGCAAAGCTACTGGCAGGCGAATCTTGATGCCACTAGCAACATCCATTCGCTTGCTCTGCCAATGATGCAGACTCTGGGATTAGCGCCGCATAACATTTCATCGGAGGCAAGTATCAGCGCCGATGCAGAGATTTCAAATTCTGTTATTGGGAAAGGGTGCCGCATCGGAGCGCACTGTATCATCAAGAATTCAGTGCTGTTGCCGAATGTTGCGGTACCTTCGAGAAGCGTGCTTTGTAACGCTATTGTTGATCCGTACAGTATAACCATCATGGAAGAGCCAACACAAAACCGTAACAACGTATGATTGCAACAGGTCTCGATCTCTTGCTCCAGAATACGGAGAGTCTTAAACGTCGGAACATCGGGTTAATTGTTAATCAAACCTCAGTCAATCGCGATCTTAAATACTCATGGAACGTGCTGAAAGCGAGAGGCTTGCACATCCAACGTATCTTCTCTCCTGAACACGGTCTTTTTGCGACGGAGCAGGATCAAATTGCCGTAAGCTATCAGCCGGAGCTTGATTGTGAAATTGTCAGTCTCTATGGCGACTCGGCAGCAACGCTTATTCCCGATCTCTCTCTGGTTGATGATCTTGATCTTATCATTTTTGATATTCAGGATGTCGGCGCACGTTATTACACGTATATCAACACATTAGCGCTTTTTATGGAGGCACTCTCTGGTCGGGATATTGAAATTCTCGTGCTCGACCGCCCTAATCCGCTTGGCGGTGAGCTTGTTGAGGGTCCACAACTTCAGCCAGCATTCGGCTCATTTGTCGGTGTTTTTCCTGTTCCCGTGCGTCACGGCATGACGGCTGGCGAGTTAGCAATCTTCTATCGCAACAGCAAAAAGCTTGATCTCAATCTCAACGTTGTTGCTCTGCAAGGGTGGCAGCGCTCAATGCTTTTCCCTGAAACCGGACTCCCGTGGATTCCACCTTCTCCGAATATGCCGACCTTTGCGACCGCTGAAGTCTATCCCGGCATGTGCCTTTTTGAGGGTCTTAACGTCTCCGAAGGACGAGGCTCAACAACGCCGTTTCAGCTTTCCGGCGCACCATTTATCCAGCCGTATGAATTTGCTGAACGCTGTGCATCGTACCGGCTCGAAGGTGTTCATTTCCGGCCGGTCTGGTTCAAACCAACCTTTCACAAGTTTTCTGGTGAAGTTTTTGGCGGCATCTGGCAGCAGGTGAGCGACCATGCTCGTTATCGCTCATTTGCTACAGCGGTTGCAATGACTGC
>CAIQSY010000081.1 GCA_903874585.1 uncultured Chlorobiaceae bacterium
ATTTATCATGTTATCTTATAACTCTCATTAAAAAAGGAAAATATCATGGGTGTACTTGTCGGGCGTAAAGCTCCAGATTTTGATGTTCCTGCCGTCGTCAACGGTTGCCAGTTTGTTGATTCTTGTAAACTTTCCGACTACAAAGGAAAGTATGTTGTGCTCTTTTTTTATCCGCTTGATTTCACCTTTGTCTGCCCAACCGAGCTTCATGCGTTTCAGGAAAAGCTTGAGGAGTTCCGCAGCAGAAACGTCGAGGTGCTTGGCTGCTCTGTTGATTCAAAATTTTCTCATTTCGCGTGGCTTCGCACGCCAAGAAATCAGGGCGGTATTGAAGGTGTTACCTACACGTTGCTGTCGGATATCAACAAAACTGTTTCAGGCGATTATGATATGCTGGTTGAAGGCGACGGAATTGCGCTCCGTGGGTTGTTCCTGATTGATAAAGAGGGTGTTGTGCAGCATCAGGTGGTCAATAATCTGTCGCTTGGCCGTAACGTGGATGAGGTGCTTCGGTTGGTTGATGCGTTGCAGTTCACTGAAGAGTTTGGCGAAGTCTGCCCAGCCAACTGGAACAAGGGTGACAAAACGATGAAGCCAAATGATGATGGGTTGAAGGAGTTCTTCAAAGAGACCTGATTTCTCTTTTTTGCCGATGGCGTTGGTATTATTTGCCGTTGAACACGATTCACAGGATGAGCATGATTTATGATCGAGAACCATCAAGTAATCACGGTTCAGACAAAACGCGTAGGGGCGGTTCGCGAACCGCCCCTACAACACAATAAATCTGTCCATTCTTGTCTTGAACTCGTATTCATCGGATTAATGGATTGACTATGATTTTTTTTTCATCCAAAATCCAAAATCCAAAATCCAAAATCCAAAATCCAACATTCAAAATTCACCATTCAACATTACGCAGTCCAACTGCCATCCACGTCGCCTTTAACGATGCCGATGAGGTCAAGCGAAACATCGTGATCGAGATTGATGGTTGGCACAACGTGCGACCAGTCAACGTTGCTGCGATCCATGGTTGCTGATTCTGCGGCGTTTTCTGTTGTGAATATCCATTCGCTGGCGGGTGCGCTGGTGAGTTTCACCGCCATTTTCAGGATGTTGAGCGCATCGGTTGCTCGGATTTTGCCATCGTGGTTGATATCGGCGGCGAGGAACTGGTATGATGAAACTGCGCTGCCGTCATCGTTGGGGTTGAGCGCAACGGCCATTTTGAGCGCTGCAAGTGCGTCGTTGGCATCAACGGCATTGCGTTCGGCTGTGCCTCCGGCTTTTGTGCCGGTGATGGTGTATGCGCCCTCAAGCACGCCAAGATGCTGGTAGTTTGATGAGTTTCCCGAAGTAAGGCTTTCAAGCGATATGCCGAACGCTGGTACGGTATTGTGACCAACAAAGCCTTTGCTGAGGAGAAGTTCGGCGTGTTGCGGGGTGGTTGTTGCGGTGAGCGCCAGAGTTCCAAGCTTGACCGCTCCAGAGGTCAAAGCGCTTGTGCTCATGCCACCAAGAACGAATTGCCCATCCAGCTCACTGTTCGCCAATAATGTCCATGCTGACGGTAAGCCAGTGTCACTTTGCCACGACGCTTTTGAGCCTGTAGGCAGCACAAACTCAAGTTGCAGGCTGTTAACGGTAGTGGTTGAGTTTGTCCAAATTTCCACCGTTCGGCTTCCATCGGCTGCAACCTGCATGTTGTGTAGTTCAATTGCTCCCGTTGCTGGCTGTGAGGTAAGTGTGGTGGTAACACCATCAACAGCATGACCATTTTTCCAGAAGGTAACGTCGCCTGTCAGGTTGTGATATTCGGCACCAACGCCTTCGGTTTTAACGTGGCATACGTCGGAGCCAGCGTAGCTGTTGCCTGCACGATCTTTGATAGCGCCAGCATCAAAGGTCACGAAATAGTGGGTGCCGTTTTGCAGGTCGGCTGATGGATTGATGGTGAGCGTCTTGTCTGTAATGGAAATATTCGTGCTGGAGGCGGCGTTATAACTTGCTACCAGAGCGCCGGTTTCGGAACCACTGTGGATTTCAATCAGCCCGTTGCCTCGCTGAATGGTTTCGTTGAAGATCAGCTCAAGATTACTGTTTGCCGAAATACCGTTTGCTGCTTCTGCCTGAACAAAGCTGTCAAGAAGTGGCGCGGTTACGTCGGTGGGGTTCACCCCAAACTCATTACCAACAACGTTATCCGAGTGATGCAGCACCGCAAAAGCGGAGTTTCCTTCACGGTCAGTTGCGGTAAGCGTAATACTGCGATTAATCATATCGGCAGTTACGTTTTGAGCATCAGGGCTGTTGATGATGCTTATGGCGCGGGCAACACTTTGCACCAGATTGTTCGTTGCATTGGCATTGAACGTCAACGTCCATACCGTGTTGTTACTGACTGTGGCTGCATTGGCAGTTCCGATATTCGTTGTGCCAGCCATCAGCTTGTTGCCATTGGTATCGAACCAGATACCTGTGCCGCCCGAATTTGTGGTTGGCAGGGTGAGGTAGTCTGCGGCTTCAGCATTGGCAGTAATCTGCGCCTTGAGCGTGCCGCCATTCCAGCCGCTGTTGCCATCGGGGTCACTGATGACAATATCGCTGACTACCGGCACAGTTACTTTTCTTGCAAAGGAGGTGAAATCGACCGGCAGAGAAGTGTTCAGGAGAACCGAGAAGGTATTTGTGTTACGATTGGCTACGGCAATATCAGCTTTGCCATCACCATTAAAATCTTCAAAAGTAATGGATTGTGGTCCGTCGCCAGTTGCATAATCAACTTTTTGTGCAAAGGTGCCATCACCTTTGTTGAGTAAGAGTGAAACGGTATCGCTGTTAAAATTTGCTACGGCAAGATCGGTGTACCCGTCACCATTGATATCGGTGTTTGTGATAAGGTATGGTTGATTGCCAGCGGTATAGTTGACTTTTGGCGCAAACGTTCCATCGCCATTGTTGAGTAAAATGGAGACGTTGGCGCTGTTATAATTCGTTACAGCGAGATCGGCGTAGCCATCACCATTAAAATCAGCGGAGGTTACTGAACGTGGTGCGTCACCGGTTACATAGTTGACTCTTGGAGCAAAGGTACCATCACCGTTGTTTATCAGTACAGACAAGATGTGAGTATTATAATTTGTTACGACCAAATCTTGCTTGCCATCGCGATTCACATCAGCGTTGATAACTGAAACTGGTTGATCGCCGGTAGGAATGTCCACTTTCAGCTCAAAGGTACCATCGCCTTTGCCTTGCAGCACCGAAATGGTATTGCTGCCTTGATTGGCAGTAACAACATCGTTATATCCATCGC
>CAIQSY010000082.1 GCA_903874585.1 uncultured Chlorobiaceae bacterium
AACAACCTCGCCATTCGCGCCAACAAACATCGAAAAACCTGAGGCGCCAAGCGTCAGCACATCGGCATGAACCGTTGCACCTCCAGAAACCTTAACATCAGCAGTGGTTTTCTGGAAAGCCAGATCGCCACTTGCGTTGACAAAATCACCAACCTGCAACACTGCACCACTGACCCGAACCTCCTGAATAACAAGCGAATCCACCAGCTCCTGACTGAAGGTAAAGCTGCTGCTGCCAATGGTGAGCGTTTGGTTCGCATCGGTAAGAATCGTCGTACCAGCCTCTTTCCAGAGAATCGAACTACCGGTTGCCGAGAGGGAGATATCGCTGCCAAGAGTAGCAGAAAATCCGCCCGAAGCCTGGAGCACCGTGCCAAGCGTTTTGCTCGTCATCAACGCAATGGAGGCATCGGTAACACCAATGTTCATCTCTGCTGTGCCGAACTTCGCCGACACATGCGAGCCAACGGCACCAAGACGTGCGCCATCTGAAGAGAACATGAAATCGCCGGTGACGGAAACCGTATCAGCCAGCGAAAATTTTAACGCAGCAGCCGCAACGTCAAAATATTCGCCTCGACTGCCGTTACTATCCAGTGTAACACCTGATATCACCACTGGAGTTGACAACTTTGCAACCGTCGTGTTCCCAGAGCCAAGCCCTTGACTGATATCAAAACTGATGGCTCCTGCGCTGACAGAGAGTGGCCCGAGATTCACAAACGAAGCGTCACCCTCAGCACCAACCGATCCTTTCGTCACCAGCCAGCTCCGCGAATCAGTCGAAAGCACGGGCGTGAACTGCGCAAAGCCGAAATCAACATCGCTGAAGCTGACACCAGCACCATCGGCAGGTGAGCCAAAGAGCGCGTGAAGATCCTGACCACCAACCTTCAGCGTGGTAACGTTAACCGTGCTGCTATCACTCAGGGTGAGTAATGAAGGAATCGTCTCTTTTGCAAAGGTAAAGGTACCACCAAGCTTGAAGCCGTCGCCAAGATCAAGATTGCCGGAAAGCGTTACCGATGTAGGAGCTGCACTGGTGAGATACGACGCATTCAACACCATGCCCAGTTGATTGTTGTACGCCGAACCAAGCGCATCAGTGGCAAACGAGAAATCATCACCAGCGATAATTTCTTTTGTTACAAGCTGGATTTTACCGGGTGTTGAACCAGTAGCGGGAGTCTGAACAACCTCGAAATAGTGGTCGGAATCAAATCCATACAAACCAGTCAGATTGGTGAAAATCCCACTCGCTGTACCGCCAAAGCTGATGATATCGAAGGTGTCGCCAACAGTCGGTTTATAGCCGTTCAGCAACGCGACCTGAAGCGTGCCACCAAAATTTGCTGCATTGGTGATATCAAGCCAGTCATAATCCGTACCTGCAACACTCTTGCCCTGCAACTCAATCAGCAACGTACCATTCGCAAGCTGGGTATAGGTGGAGACGGTTTCGTGCCCAGGCGAATTGCCCGGCGCCACAAGACCGGCATTCACCAGATCGCCCGCGAGCACACCGCTGCCAGAGAGTTTGTCGCCAGAACCTATGTACATGTTTGCTTCCAGACCCGCATTCCATGGATGAAGGTTGCTCCCTTCAAGCGACATACTGGTTGCTGAAGCATCAAACAGATTAGAAGAGCTGACCGTCACCGATTCAATACCCTGATAGATATCGTTACCGGCAAAAGAGAGCGCCAGATCCATACCTGATGAAACCGGTATCGCCGTCAAGAGAGGAGCTGGATCGTCAACGGCAAAAACGCTCTTTTGTTCGGAAGAGAAAACGAAGGATGCATCCAGCTCAATATCCTCTGATGCAGAAACGCTCTTCGCACCGGCAGGCGACTGAAATACTGCATGTGCATCGATATCAGATGACGCCACTTGCACTGAAAGTGAGCCCTCAGGCGCAGCCATGAAAAAAGTATCGCTCGCCACATGAAGTCCAAACTGAAGCTCAAGGGTAAGCGCAGAAATATAATCCGCCTGATCCTGCGCCGTCAGATTCAAACCATTGTCACCCTTCAACGAACTGAAATCAAGCGCTGTCTTGCCACTTTTCTTGACCTCAATCGTCAGGTCAAACCGCGCCTCCTCCTTAGCAGCGTCATACCCGCCGAGAATTTTGCCCAGCACCACCAGATCGCCATCACTCCATTGCTTCGAAAAAGCATCAAGCAATCCACCAACACTCTCACCAAACGATGAGCCGTAATCAGCAAGTGGCTGCTGCAGCAAATTCGTCAGTTCATCGCCATTGCCGAACAACGTCGTCTCTCGATTGAGAAAAGGCACAACAGGAACAAAGCCATTCGACGTCAGCGTCTCACCAAGCATTGATGAGATATTACGCCAGCCATCCTCCAGCGCATCCCACTCCGAATCAGTGAAATTGTACTCCGATGAAAAATCGGCAAACAACGTCTGCGGCTCACTATCATGACCAACAAGAGTGACCGCCGAGTTCTCAAACGGCTGCATCAACCCCTCCTCGGTAATTGACACATCCTTGTTGTCCACAACCACAAGGCAGAGCGGCTCACGCTCCACAACGCTCGACGCGCTTAAGGGAAGACCAACTCGACGCATCTCGGGATGCTCTTGCAGATACTCCATCTGCATCATTGTCGCCTCGT
>CAIQSY010000083.1 GCA_903874585.1 uncultured Chlorobiaceae bacterium
CAGGTTTTGACAAGAATGATCGCGTCTGTGCTCATGGAGCAACGATTGCTTATTGATATTTTGTCTTTGGATGAACGCTCACTGCAAAAAGTGCGGGATCCTGTTGCACAGCTCTCTTTATTTTAACCGGACACTACTGATCTTTGTTATGAACGAACCGGTGAAGTTTTTGTCAAACAAATGGGTACAAGCGAATTTACAAACGAGGTTCAGCAACTTCTTGAGTTCGGAGGTTCGGCACTAACTGGCACAACTCGGGAGTCTTTGTGGGTTGATGAAGCCGAACGGCGTTATCAGGCATATCTTGAAGGGAGCGTGACTGCCCGACCTGCCACCATGGTTTTTCAGGAAGCACGGGAAAGACTTCGATGAAAAAAGCAAGATTTTTACTGCCGGCTGAACATGAGATGCTTGATTCCATGTTGTATTATCAACATCAGGCAGAAGGGCTTGGGCGCGATTTTGTTGACCAGATAACTGAATTCGCTGCGTGCTTGAAGGGTGATGGGTGAATGCTATAAAACAGCCTCTTTTTACATGGCTTCCAATGGCTGGCTTGCCAATTCATCAAGCGATACATGATGAGAAATATTGAGCAACTCAATGCCAACAATGCGGTTTTGGTTATCATAATCAACAATCATGTCCGTACGCACCTCTTCCGACTCGGTAATACTCTGTGCACTGAGTTTGACATACAGTGTGTCGTTTTCTTTATCAATCATAATTTTCATTGTTTTCTCCGTAGTCTTCGGTCAAAAAACGTTGTTACAGCCGTTGGAGGTACTTTCTCTCTATTAACAACCACTCGTAACTATTGGTTTTCATTGGCTGAAATTTTTTTAAGGTAATGAACCGTTGCGTCATTATCGTATTGTTCAACAAGGTCGGGATAATTGATTGTTTGTTCTACCCATTCACGTTGAATGCCTCGAATTTTCAGCATTTCGTGAAAATGTTTTGAAAAGATAAGCATCTTTTTCCATTTTTTGCATGATGTCAATAATGTTTCGACGCCATAATAGCGTAATTTTGTTTTGAAAGAATTTTTATTGCTTTGTTTTTTGAGAGCGACTTTCAATTTTGCAGTGTTTTGATCGCTGTTGAAACGGTATCAGTGGGGCTTCAGGGGTTATACACACAAGTATTCATAGCTGTTTTGTGTGGCGCTCAAAACACAAACCGACAATATTGATTATTGAACAAATAGATTTGAATATGACAGTGCCATTAAGCCCTATTGATGTTGAATTTCCACCAGATCAGCTTCTTATTTTCATTGGACATAGCGATGATGCAAAGGCAGAAGCTGAGGCTATTCTTGCTCTTGAATCAAGGACCGAACGGGAATTTCAATTATTGCTTAAGTCCAATAGAAGGCGTTCACCTTTTCGGCGGAGTAGATTGTGGGAATGGCGTGATAGTGCATTACCAATTTCAGGTGGACAAGAAGCAGTTGTTACCCCAACGTTAGATCGTGCACAAATTGCCATTTTTGTTTTTAAAGAGCGTGTTGGTAAAGTAACGTGGGACGAATTGCAAAAGGTTAGAGAGCGTAGCCGAAATCAGCGACTTTACATTTTAGCGTTTTTTCCTGCTTACATGCCCCCAACAATTAATACGAGGAATAAAGAAGCAATAGATAATTGGAGTCAATTACTCAAATGCAGTGATGAATTGACGCAAGATTGGACCGATCAAAATGGTGTTGCGGTAACACCATGTCCAACCTATCAAAGCATTGAGGAGCTGAAAACCATTGTGCTTGACAAGCTGAAGGTCGCGATGGCTGATATTCTTGCTGTCGAGTCTCCAGAGCGTCATCCAACTCCATCTCCAAAGGTGGATGCTGCATCGCATCTTCACCGCTACCAAGCCACGCTGATGCGGCAACTCGGCAACATAACGCTCACGGGTTCGCCCGCGCTGGAGCATTTTGCCACCAAGCTTTCTGAGACGTTTGTGTCGCTCAGTCTTTCTGGTTCGGTGCGTGCTGAAACACGCTTCTGCAAGGGAGTTGAGCCATGCGAATTAATGAGCGATTCGCAAAGCCGTACGCCCGAACAGGTGATGAGCATTGTGTTTCAGCAGCATCCTTTGCTGTTGATTATCGGCGATCCGGGTTCGGGGAAAACGACGCTGCTTAAGCATTATGCGCTCTCTTGCCTCGATGAACAACGCTATCGTGACTTTGGTTTCAGTGAGCGGGTCAACCTCTTTTTTCTACCATTGCGTGAGCTGAACATAGGCGCGAGTGGTGATATTTCACTTGCGGAGAACCTTGCCGCATGGTCGAAAAAACAGTTTCTCACCATTGAAGCGGCACATTTTTCCGATTGGCTTGACCAACCATCAACGTTAGTGCTGCTTGATGGATTGGATGAAATCAGCGATGTATCAACTCGGATGGCGACGTGCAAATGGATTCATCGCACGGTTGATCGCTTTACCAAGGCAAAGTTTGTGGTGACCTCTCGGAGCACGGGTTACCGCAAAGGTGATGGCATTGAAATTGAGGCTGGTCATCTGCGGGCGGACATTATGGATTTCTCCCTAAAGCAGCAGGCGGAGTTTTTGCAGCGTTGGTTCAAGGCTGCTTTTTGTGGTGAGCTTCCACCTGCTGGCGATCAAGCAGTGTGGCGAAGTGAGCAGAAGCAGAAAGCTGCCACAAAAGCCGATGCCATTCTTGCGTTTCTTGCGTTGGAGAAAAATCGCAGTTTGCGCCCTCTGGCGGGTGTGCCGTTACTCTTGCAAATTATGGCAATGCTTTGGAAAGAGCGTGAATATCTCCCAAGCAGTCGCCTTGAGCTGTACGATGCGGCGTTGAACTATCTCCTTGATTTTCGCGACCGTCGTCGCGGTCTCTATCCAAAACTTTCCGCACAAGATGCGCGTCGGGTGCTGAGCCCTGTCTCGCTGTTTATGCAGGAGGAGTTGAAAAAGGATGAGGTTGACCGGCAAAAGATGCAGCAAAAAATGCAGGTGCAGCTTGATACGCTTTACAACTCTTTGCCGGCTTCGGATTTTTGCCGAAACCTTGTTGACCGTGCCGGTTTGCTGGTGGAGTATGGCGACAACGAGTATGTGTTCCGCCACAAATCATTCCGCGAGTACATGGCGGGCGTGCAGCTTGTGAAGAACATGCACCATCCTGATGCGCTCGATAAGCTGGTTCTCCATTTTGGCGATGATTGGTGGACGGAGGTGTTCCGATTTTTTATTGCTCATGTTGATGATGCTGCATTGTTCGACAGCTTTATGCAGAAGCTTTTCGATTCATCTGTAACGGATGAGTTAACGCAGAAGGAGCAGGATTTGCTGGTGACCCTTGTTGACGAAGCGCCGCAGAAAAAGATTGATGCGTTGAAACAGAAGCTGCTTGTGCCCGAAACTACGGTGAATCGCCAGCGTTATCTGGTGGCGTGCCTGAATGTCATCGGTAAGCCTGACGCTCTTGCGGTGGTTGAGGAGTTCAAGCGCTTCGAGTTATCGAAAGGGAAGCGAGCTACAGGCGTGAAGTATGATCCGCTTGGTGCCCAATACATTCGCATACCAGCGGGTAAATTCATCTACTCTGAAACAGAAAAACCTGAAAAAGTAAATGAATGCTACTTTGCAAAATGCACCGTAACGAATCAGCAGTATCGTCGGTTTATTAGCTATCTCGCTGGAAAAGAGGCTGAATTTCAAGAACGTGTCTCAGTTGCAACGTATGAAGAACAGTTAAGGCAAATGGCATCAGCTATTGATGGTTTCAGCGGCTATCTCAAGGAAGAAGCACGCTTGTCGAAGCGTTTTATTTCTGAAGAGGATACCAATAAACGCTTTAATAAGGATGAGCAGCCGGTTGTTGGGGTAAGCTGGTATGCGGCACGTGCGTATTGCTTGTGGCTGTCGTTGTTGGCGAGTAATGGTGAGTATCGTCTTCCAATGGATGCAGAATGGGAGTGGGCAGCAGGCGGTCAGCGTGATAAGGCTGATAAGGTTTTGAAGATACGCGAATATCCGTGGATTGGTAAAGAGATATCATCACAACACGCAAATTATGATGGCAATGAAGGCGTAACGACACCGGTAGGTCGTTATCCGAAAGGCGCAACACCTGAAGGCTTGTACGATATGGCAGGGAATGTGTGGGAGTGGATAGAGGATTGGAGCAATAAGGAAACTCGTTCGTCCCGTGTGCTTCGTGGTGGTAGCTGGTCCAACATTGCGGGGAGCTGTCGGTCGGCTAATCGCAGCCGCGGCACCCCCGGCACCCGGTGCGGCAACGTTGGCTTCCGCCTTGTGTTCGTCCCGTAGTTTGGGGGCGGTTTTCTGGCTTTGCTTTTGAGCTAAAAGCGGAGCAAGAACAAGGTTGAGGAGAGCGGCAGTGAGGGACGAACGGACGCGCTTCTCAACCGAGCAGGTTGGGCAGGAATCACAAGAGATGACCGCCTTTTGGCGGTCCGAATTTTTGTAGCACTACACGCGCATAGGGCTTCACCCTATG
>CAIQSY010000084.1 GCA_903874585.1 uncultured Chlorobiaceae bacterium
GATGTTGCTATGACGCTTATTAACATGAGCTTGCTCTCTCAAGAGATAGCGAATAAAGAGCAATCATTAGCGATGGTACGTGAAGCTTTACCAATGTTGCTTTCCTTTGCTGATAGGTTGCCTTTGGTGCGGAAAAATCTCGATATCGCTTTACGGATTGTTAAAGATTGGGGCATTGATCCTGATGAGTTTGTACAGCAATTAAGCAATCCTGCCTAACCAACCATCCTTAACCCACCCCACCATCAATGCCGTTAAGCCAGAAAGAGATCCGCGACAATGCGCTTCAATTTGCCCATGAGTGGGCAGATGTCTCACGTGAACGTGGGGAGGCGCAGAGCTTTTGGAATGCGTTTTTTATGGTGTTCGGTATTCCGTTGCGCAGGGTTGCGTCGTTTGAGGAGCCGGTGAAAAAGCTGGGCGATCAGCGTGGTTCCATAGATTTGTTCTGGAAAGGGACGCTGGTTGTTGAGCATAAGTCGAAAGGCAGGGATCTCGATAAAGCGTACACTCAGGCACTCGACTATTTTCAGGGGCTTAAGAATGAGGAGCTGCCGAAATATGTGCTGGTATCGGATTTTGCACAGTTTCGATTGTATGATTTGGATGAGAATCTTGAGCATAAGTTTCTGCTTCAAGAGTTGCCGGAACATATTGATCTGTTTGGCTTTATCTCCGGTTATCAGAAGCGCATTTATAAAGATGAAGACCCGGTTAATATTCAGGTGGCGGAGAGAATGGGGCAGCTTCACGATGCGCTGCTGAACTCCGGTTACGATGGGCACGATCTGGAAGTTTTGTTAGTCAGGCTGGTCTATTGCCTCTTTGCGGACGATACCGGTATTTTCAACGCTAAAGATGATTTTGAATTTCAGCAATGCCCTGAAAAAAAATCAGCTCTCCGATGATGTTGAGTCATCGGAGAACAATCACGTCAAAGATAAATGGTAGCTTCGAGAGCCTCAGACCCCATTGCAACCAGATGGTGGTTTTACAGAATATATTGACTTAAATCACGATCAGCGACGACGTGGTTCAGTTTCTCTTTTACCATTGCTTCGTCGATGATGACGTGATCTTCTGAGAAATTTTCAGGAATGTTGAACATCAGCTCTTCGAGCAGGTTGGTCATAATGGTATGCAACCGGCGTGCGCCGATATTTTCAACACTTTCGTTGACCTGTGCTGCAATGCGGGCAATTTCGCGGATAGCTCCTTCGCTGAACGTTAACTCAACGCCCTCGGTGGCTAAAAGGGCTGTATATTGTTTGATAAGCGCGTTATCCGGCTGCGTGAGAATCAGGTAGAAATCCTCCTCCGTTAAGCTTTTCAGCTCAACTCTGATTGGAAAACGTCCCTGCAATTCAGGAATCAAGTCCGATGGTTTGGCAAGATGAAACGCGCCGGAAGCGATAAAGAGCACATGGTCGGTCTTCACCATGCCATGTTTTGTGGCAACATTCGAGCCTTCAACAATTGGGAGAAGATCGCGCTGTACGCCCTCGCGGCTCACATCTGGACCTTTGCCACCTGCGCCGGTTGTTGGTGAGGCGATTTTGTCAATTTCGTCAATGAACACAATGCCCGACTGCTCAACTTTGCTGATAGCTTCTTTGACGACGTTATCCATATCGATCAGCTTCTGTACCTCTTCCTGTTCAAGCAGCTTGCGAGCTTCAGCAATGGAGACGCGTCTTTTTTTGCGTTTACGAGGTAATCCGCTCATCAAGTCCTGCATGATTCCGCCAATCTCCTCCATCTGACCAAGAGGACCAAAGACTTGCATCATGCCGCCTGGTGAATCACCGGATATATCCATCTCAATCTGTTTCTCTTCAAGCTTTCCACTGCGAAGACGTTCCAGCATTTTTTTACGGCTGCGGCGATTGACCTCCATCGATTTGTCGAGCTTTTCGCGCGACAGCGTTTCAGAGGAAACCTCGTGAACAGCGTCATCATCGCCTTGCTCCTCATCACCATTTTCATCAGCGTTTGTAACCGGCGGCAGCAGAATATCGAGCAGGCGCTCTTCAACCAGCTTTGCGGCTTTATCGCGAACTTCTTCAGATTTTTCGCTTCTCACCATTGCCACCGATTGATCAACAAGGTCGCGAATCATCGACTCAACATCGCGCCCGACATAGCCAACTTCGGTAAACTTTGAAGCTTCAACTTTAACGAATGGAGCGCGCGCAAGTTTGGCAAGGCGGCGGGCAATTTCAGTTTTACCAACGCCGGTAGGTCCAATCATAATAATGTTGTTCGGCATAATTTCGTCACGCAAATCATCGCTGACGCTCTGGCGACGAAGCCGGTTGCGTAACGCAATGGCGACCGATTTTTTGGCATCCTTCTGCCCGATAATAAATTTATCGAGCTGCGAAACAATCTGGTTCGGGGTCAAATTACTCGATGCTATGGTGCTTTTCCGGTACTGTATTGCTTCAGGTAATGCAAGCGCCTCGCCTTCACTCTTCATACTCATATCAATATTAAATCTATAAATTTCAAAAAAATTGATGCGCCATAACGTGTGCCAATCCTGCACGGGGCGATGTTTTTGCTGATTTAAACCTCTTCCACAATAATGTGATCGTTGGTGTAAATGCAGATATCCGAAGCTATTTTCAAGCTCTCATACACAATGTCCTTTGCGGAGAGTGTGGTGTGTTTCATGAGTGAACGAGCGGCGGCAAGTGCGTACATGCTGCCACTGCCAATGGCAACAATGCCATCATCCGGCTCAATAACGTCGCCCGTGCCGGAGATAATAAGCGCTTTGTCGTTGCTGACAATAGCGAGCATTGCCTCAAGGCGACGGAGATATTTGTCGGTTCGCCAGTCGCGCGCAAGCTCTACAGCGGCACGATCGAGCTTGCCATTATAGGCTTCAAGCTTGGTTTCAAAGCGGTCGAGCAGCGTTAAGGCATCAGCCGTTGCGCCCGCAAAACCTGTGACAAATTTCCCCAGATACAATCTCCTGATTTTTCTGGTGGAGTGTTTCATGACCGTATTACCCAGCGTCATTTGACCATCGCTACCAAGGGCAGCTTTGCCATCGCGTATCACTCCGATTACCGTTGTTGAACGAATCTGAGGCTTTTCACTATTCTTCATACGTCAAAATATTTTTTTTCTTAATCTTGCCACTGGAATTTGCATTTGTTCACGGTATTTTGCAACCGTTCTTCGCGCAATATGTACACCCCGCTGAACCAGCATCTCTGCAAGCGCATCATCACTTAACGGATGGCTGGCATCTTCCTCCTTCACCATTTCAGCAATTGACTGGCGGATAATTTTGCTCGACATATCATCGCCATCTTCGGTTGAGAGTGCGCTGCTGAAGAAATATTTCAGTTCAAAGACACCAAATCGCGTCTGCACATATTTGCCATTCACCGCACGGCTGATGGTGGAAATATCGAGTCCGGTTTCTGCGGCAATGGTTTTCATGCCAAGCGGAGTTATCTGTTCCGGTCCGTCAATAAAAAAGGCGTACTGATGCTTCAGCAGCGCCTCAATAACCTTCAGCAGTGTCTGGCGCCGTATGGCAAGCGCCGAGGTAAACTCTTGCGCCCGCTGCATATTCTGGCGGATAAACTGCTTCTCCTCCTTTGGTGCTTTCCGGTTTTTCAGCAGCTCCAGATATTGCTCGCTCACCTTGACCGAGAGCGCACTCCGATCGTTCAAGGAGGCAATCAATTCGCCATTTTCATAGTTCACCACAAAATCGGGATTGATGTAGTGACCACCCTCATCCTGAAAAATACCCGGATGAGGATCAAGGACGATAATTGCCGAAACTGCGGCTTCAACGCGCTCTTTCGGAGCACCCAGCTTTTTGAGCAGCAACTCAAAACGGTGGTGCAGAAAATCATCAAAATAGTCGTTGAGAATGCGCATGGCAAGTTCGTGCGTGCGATCATCGCCATGTGAGTCGGCAACCTGCAACTGCACCATCAGGCGCTCACGCAAATCGCGCACTGCCACACCGGGCGGATCGAGAAAATGGATTTTATGCAGTACGAGCTGTACCTCATCTTCGGTAACAAGAAGATCCTGACGATGCAGACTGTTGAGAATCACCTGCGTTGTTTCGGTGAAGTAACCATCATCATCAAGATTCCCTAAAATTTCAATGGCAATGTTGATTTCACGCTCGCGCACATCTTCATGCAGAACAATTTGTTTCAGCAATGTTTCGTGAAAACTGTCGTACTGTATTGCCTGAAAAAAATGCTCTTTTGCAGGACTTTCATTGGTGAAGTTGAGCCTTCCTTCGGAGCTTTCATTGGACGAGGAGGTTGTTGAACGCTCTTTGAGCGAGCTTTTGCTGAAGCGCTCAACGGAGTCAAACATATCGTCGCCGGTGGAGTTTTCTGCTGAAGAGGAGAGTTCGCTGATGCGCTCCGTTGCTGGTTCGACGGCTTCGACCAGTTCAAGAAGGGGATTATCCTGCACTTCCTCATAAATCCGCTGCTCAAGATTCTGCATTGGAAGTTGAAGAAGCTGGCTACTGAGAATTTGCTGAAAAGAGAGTTGTAACTTTTGCTTTTGTTGAAGTTTAAACTCAGACATTATGTTGAAAAAGAATTATTGACACAAGATTTCAAATCTTTAAGCCAATCGCTGCCAAAGCGCGATTCAAGAGCTGAAGAGACGCAATCAATAAGTTGTACCTTGCACTCCCTGCCAGCCTTTCGGGCGGCTCGACACATCGAGTGCTGCTCGTAAACAAGATAATCCAATCCAAACTTTTTCCTTACCCTGATCGGAAACAATCGGCAGGAGATGGGTTTATCGAATGGCAGTTTGCCTTCGCGATACGCAATTTCAATGGCGCAGAAGGTTATGCCATCGCGCATGCAGGTAAAGACGCATTCGTTGTGATCAATGGTTCTGGTGTACTGCAAGCCTTGATAGACTTCAACCGATCCATGCTCCTCCAAATAGCGCAACCCTTTTTTAGGCAGCATTTGCAACAGCTCCTCCGGCAGATCCTGAAGTTGTGCAGCTTCTGCCTCGGTTAACGGCGCGCCCAGCTCACCCTCCACACAGCACGCGCCTTTGCAATCGTGCAGATCGCACAAAAAAAAGGCTTTGACGACCTCTTTTTCAACCAGCACACTTCCTATTGAAATCAGTGACATAACGGGGGAAATTCTTTTTTCAAGCTTTTCAAGCTCTCATGTTTGGTATTTCGGTGTTAATATAACGTCATCCCCACGAAAAGAGAATGTGCGATTGGCAAAACAGATCGCAGTGTGTCGCAAATTTTGTCGGTTCGGTGCTCAAAAGTGCAAAAGCTTCCTTGAATAAAGGAAGATTTTGCATATATTTTCCTCATTATGAAGAAACAACTGCTTAAACAGATAATTAGAGACTTCCATGTCAACCCGCAGCCTGCTTTAAAACAGCGCTCTCTGGTGGTGCCTGTTGCAACTGGAAAAATAATTACCCTTGTGGGTGTGCGACGCAGCGGTAAAACCTCTTGCCTGTTCAATATCATCAACAATCTGCTGCACAACGGAACAGCAATTACCTCAATATTGTATGTGAACTTTGAGGATGAACGGCTTGAGTTAAAAACGGAGGAGCTTGATTTGCTGCTGCAAGCTTATCAGGAACTCTTCCCTGATTTATTGCTTGAAACATGCTCGTTTTTCTTTGACGAAATCCAGAATATCAGTGGCTGGGATAAGTTTGTGCGCAGAATATATGATCAAGGAATGAAAAATATTTTCATTACTGGCTCAAATGCTCGATTCCTCAGCAGCGATATTGCCACCAGCTTGCGAGGCAGAACCATCAGTTATGAGGTATTTCCGCTCTCTTTTGCTGAATATCTCCATTTTAATGACGTAACGCCCGACCTGCACAGCACAAAATCAATTGCGCTTATCAATTATCATTTAACAAACTATCTCACACACGGCGGTTTTCCAGAGGTCATCAACTACGATGATGCGTTACGTCACCGCGTGTTGCAGGAGTATTTCAATGTGATGATATATCGCGACCTTGTTGAGCGATATGAGATAAAAAATCTGCCTGCGTTAAAATTCTTTTTGAAGCGCATTATAGCATCGTCAACAAAACAGGTGTCGGTCAACAATATTTATAACGAATTAAAGTCTTCGGGATTCAAGCTCAGTAAAAATCTTTTGTACGACTACCTTGATGCCACCGTGAATATTTATCTCATGCAAATTGTAAGAAAATATTCCAGCTCACTGGTGGATAGAGAGTTGGGAGAGCGAAAAGTTTATGCAATTGATACTGGCTTGTTAAACGCTCTCGATTTCAAATTTTCCGATGATACCGGCAAGGTTGTAGAGCAGACGGTTTTTCTTGAGCTGAAACGTCGTGAAAAAGAGATTTATTTCTTCAAAGAGCGCTCAGAATGTGACTTTATTATAAAGCAAGGTTTTGATATTGTTGAGGCTATTCAAGTATCGGCAACCATCAGTAATGCTGAAACGCGACAACGGGAACTGCGCGGGCTGCTGGATTGCTGCAATAAATTTGGCTTGCAGCAAGGGGAGATTATCACACTGAACGAATCAGAGAAGTTTGAGCACCATGGCGTTCTTGTGCATGTAACGC
>CAIQSY010000085.1 GCA_903874585.1 uncultured Chlorobiaceae bacterium
GGATAGAGCCTCGTTCCAGAACCGCCTGCGAGAATAATTCCTTTCATAGTAGATGGTTAAAGCGATAACAAATAAACCTACGATAACGAGGACGAATGTCCATAACGAGCAAAATAATCATCAATCTCAGGACGCAACTCTACACCAACTCGCTCAAAAATATCAAGCAATTGCAGATATGCACCCTCGCCACCAAGAAAATCCCAAAATTCATCAGCCACTTTTAACTCATGCCCAAGATCAAGATCAAGCATCCCACGCATTGTCCAACGGCTATAAGGTTTTGGTTCGTAAGGGTTATATGGTATTGCAATCAGCGTTTGAATTATTGCGGAAGGATTTGTTGCAAGGGTAACAGCAACCCATTCTAAAAGAGTTCTTTTAAATTCCTTAAAAGCACCAGAATTAGGTTTGGCTGTTTTGATATCAAAGAGAATAATTGACCCGTCGTAAGCAACAACTTTTATATCAACTTTAGTTGGTTTCACACGACGCATTTCTCCACTCTGACAGACAGATCGAATAGCTTCAATTTCTCTTATTTTATCAGGAAAAGCCGTAGCCGTTATCAAACCATCCATAATATTTTGAATCACACGTTGCGCCTCTGAGGAGATATGCGAACCTGCAACTTGCTGTAATTCAGCCGAACGAAAACGTTCTATTGCCAAAGCTTGAGCTACAGGCTCAAAAATCGTCGTTCCAAAATTGGTATTAAGCGAATGAATAAATGAAAATAATGCCATCCTATCTTGACCTAACAATCGAGTATGAAATGGCATAAATGCTGGCTCTGGATTATATGTTTGAAACTTATGCCGCAAACTACTCCGTAAAACATTTTCAATGATCACAATCTGTGCCCGATTCAAAGCCATTACTTTTCCTTTAAATGAAAAATGATTTCAGCATAAGCGCCTTTATCCTTTTCTGTTCGATTTAAAACCGGCCGTTTAAATTGATTAACAATCTGCATACCAGCTTGAGTTGCAATAGTTGGATACATATTATATTTATCATTTGCGACTAAAAATATATCATAATCCACAGAGAGTACCTGTTTGCAATTGTTTAAAACATCTGTAATACCTTGAATATAGCTTTGCTTTGCTTCTTTGCCTTTTCCTTTGAACAACGGCCCAATTTCAAGCTCATCATGACGTTCAAAACCAAATAAATCATAGGCATAAGCATGTTGCTCGTGATAATCTATCAACCCAACATACGGTGGTGAGGAAAAAATACCTTTTACTTTCTGCTTTTGTACTAATGCAGCAAATTCCGGATTTTTCTTACGCAATACTGAACAGATATCAATACTTCTACTATCCCCAGTTATACAGGTTTGAAACGTATCAGTTCTTAACGTATCAAAATGCAGAAAACGCTTCAAGGTATCTTTTGTATATGTTTCCCACCAATTAAGAATTGAAAATAAAGGTTTACAGATTTTACCATGCTTTGCACAATAATAAGTACTCATAACCGGCTCGACAAGTGTTGCAAGATCGGCATGAGTGGTTGCTCTACAACTTCGGATAGTACGACTTAAAATAAGAGTAACAATTTTTTTCGTATCGATATTGTCAATCTTCTTTATCTCAGCAAAAACAAGATCAATCTCCTCCCTGATATGATGCAGAAACCATTTTTCGATAAAACGATCAGCCTTATCCTGACGCAGTTTAATATTATAATCGTGTAGAAGTTGATGATAAATGCAAAGAAATTCTTTCTCTTTTGCTGTGCCATACTCAACTTCATTAATCTCACCCTGTCGTAAGCTATATTTATATTCCGGAACAGGAAAATAGTTTCTATTAAAGGTCGAAAGTTCTTGCAACAGTTTCTGCTCAAATACAGGTATTGGTGATGTGGAAAGAAACTGTTTTAACGTAACAGTAATACGATCAATTTCACACTGAACATCAGAAATATCATAACGATTAACTTTGCATGTACCAATCAATGTATTGAATGCGGAAATATCAAGACCAATGGCATGCAGACCAAGCTCAGAAGCCTGCACAACTGTTGTACCACTACCTGAAAATGGATCAAGTATTATATCACCTTTTTTAAAACAAGCATTTGATTTGAAATGGTCAGTGTGTTCATCGAGAAAATATTCCACAAGCTGTGGAATAAATTTACCTTTATAAGGATGAAGCCGATGAACATGTTTCGTTGTTTCAGCCTCTTTGTATTGATCAAACGAAAGTACCCAGTTTAAATCGTCACCAAGTTGATCTTTCCATGACGATTCACGTTGTTGGTTATACGCAGTATAATAATCCCGTAAATGATCTTTTGAAACTTTGGTGGCACCATTGCTTCCGAGCTTCTTAATTCTACCATATTGAATGAGATAGGCAATATTCGATGGGGTGACATATTTACCTGTGTGCTCAGTTGCCCAGATACTTGCTTCAGCTATTGTTAATAGTTCACCTGTCATCATCATAATCCTTTACAAACAACACTATAAAAATAGAATATCATCCAGATGGTACGGCCACAATCCACAAAACTACACTACACCGTACCAACCATCTCTCTGCTGAGGCTCATGCACTTGCGGGCAGCCTCAAGAGCAACATGGCTCTCCTCTTCACCAAAAAGCTCCCACGGAAGGCGATAAGTTGACTCATCCCCATATTTAGCAAGCATTTTTTCGTCAGAATCATACTTGTCAAGTTCAGGAAGAAGCTGCTGAATTAATGTGATTGCTTCGTTAGTGACGGTACCTTCGGAGATTAATTGCGACAAATGCCTGGCGGGTTGATGCGTCATGGGTGAAACACCAAAGAGCATTAATATCGCAATACCGGCATTTTCAATCACCAGAATTGAACAGGAGAGGCATGCACGCCAACGTTGCTGTGCATAATTCTCTTCAGCCTCTTGTAAATATCCTTGAGCGAGTTGAAGCCGATATTCAACATTCTTTTGCAGTTCCATAACACCCTCCTTTTATCAACACCTGCAACATGCAGATGTATAGAATTTATAAGCAGATAGAAACAAAAAAAGCAACAGATTCCTACCAACCAAAGATAATGCGATCAAAAATATTCTCAATAATCTGATGAAGTGCTAAACGAAGAGCCTCCTGCTGAGCAACGTAATTACCTACAGGATAATCCGCAAAACCAACATAAGATTGCGCAAAAAACGGCACTTTATTACTTCTCCCCTCCATAGTGACCTCAACAACCATGGTAATACGGTTTTTCAATGCTCGCTCTGTGGTGCTGGAGAGGTAGCTTGGCGCATCGGAAAACGAGATAATGCGACCGATCACCAGCGCATCAGCCCGACCAAGTGCGGAGGTACAGCGTAAATTGCTTTGCGACTCAATTTTGTTCACAAGCCCTTTGGTCAACTCAGCACGATATTGCGCAATACCAGCTCCAGAACGATCTTCAAAAACGGGTATGGCAACAGTTTTAAGATGTTCAGGAAGTGATGATCCACTGAAACTGTAACAGCTTTGTAAAAGGAGAAAAACGAGCAGCAACAGTGTTGATACGCCTGCTTTCCGCATAACAATCTCAGGTTTAATACGTTTGGCGATCAATCTTGTTAAGCAGCTTGCGAAAAGGATACGTCAAAAGTAAACGCTTTTTGCTGGTGCTACTCAACGCTGAAAGATAGATACCTGTTTTGGAATCGCTCCAAGTCGAGGCAAGTTTTACCGCAAGTTTGGCTGCAACGGTTGGTGGTTGAGCAAAAATATCAAGAATAGTATTAAAGGTGTTCAACTGGCGAGCCAACTCTGATGTAGGATTCTCTGCACTTACCATCCCAGTCCGAACTAATCCGGGATGAAGGAGCATCACTGAAATGCCTGTATGGCGATACTCTTCGGCGACGGCATAAGTAAAGCGAGCAATTGCTGCTTTGGTAGAACCATACGCGCTGATCCAAGGGGTGTTGGAGCTGCGGTCAGTACCAGAACCAGCCAAATTAATCACCTTGCCGTTAATCTTCTCTTTGAGAAAATAGCTGATGGCTACACGGCACCCGTTGTATGTTCCTTTGATATTGGTATCGATAACTCGCCCCCACTCATTGGGGTCACTTTCGGTAATGCTGCAAAAGGGATCGGAAATTCCAGCATTATTAATAAGACAATCGACCTTGCCAAACCGCTTGATTGCTGCAGAAAAAAGCTGTTCCATATCGGGCAGTGAGGCAACATTGCACACTGCGCCATAAACAGTGCCTGCAGAAAATTCAGCTAGCGTCGCCTCCACATTCGTTGCAGAAAAGGAGGTAATCACCACATTTGCACCTTCGCGAACAAATTCATGAGCTATAGCTTTGCCAATCCCTCTGGTAGAGCCTGTAATAATGGCTACCTTATGATCGAGCTTTCCCATGCAGAGCCTCTACTTTCTGTTAGCTCCATCCACCATTGCCTGAAGTTCTGGACGACCAACAGCATAGGTTTCAAGTGCAATACCCTGTTCAATGGCCTCCCACGCTTGACGAATACTCGCAGCACCAGCTTTAGGGCCAAGTGGATGACCAAACACTCCGCGACCCGGTACAAAACCAAAATCGACACTTCCAACTTTACGATACACCGTTTCCAGCGTCAGTGCAGAATCGCTGCCACCGGGCACAGGCAATGAACGACGGATATTCCCGAAATCCTGTAAACACTCCTGTATATTAGCTTTAACCTCATCTTCCGGAGTCATCATACGACTGCCAAATCCTGGCATGATAATGGAATCCAGACCGGCAAGACGCTGAAGTTTGGTCATAACGCGTGAATGAACACCGTATTTCTCCATACGACTGAAGGCTGCAATAAAAGGAAAATGCCCGATGAGCGGCACTTTTGTATGTTTTGCCAACATTCTAACGGCACTCAAGCCAACGGGCAGCGCGTTAATGAGCAACGCATTAGCGCCATTACGAACAGCAACATCGTGCTGCTCAATAAGGCGATCAACTTCATCGGTGATATTGGCCAAGTAAATTTTCGGTTCATCAGTCTCCCGCTCAGCACGCAATCTTGCTTCACCAAGCGCATGAGTACGATCGATAAGCGTTGACCAGTCAACATCGGCAAGCATTTCATCATCCTTGGCAATATCAAGTCCACCAAGCCAGCTTTGATAGGCAATCGCTGCAAAATCATCAGGATTAAGCCCTATATTTGGTTTAACCACACCGAAAAAGATAGGACGATTGTACGCCTGAAGAAGATCGCGAATACCATCAATCCCAAACTTTGGACCGTCAAAAGCAAGCAGATACGACTCAGGAAAGGTGATGTCAAGCAACTTGACCACCGGCACACCAGGAGTAAAAAATGCTCCTTCACCACAAACCGCAGAAATCAGATTAGGAATTTTTGTTCCAAAGTTGCGATGCGGATGCGCAATGGTTACACGACAGGCATGAATCGGACCCGCAGTGGCATGATTAATCGGATAACTGATCTCCGAAAGTTCACGCTCTATGGTCAGATTGATAACCTTTGCGGCATATTTTGGACGAAAATCTTCATCATGATCAACACGCTTCCATTGAGCAGTTGATTGTTCACTGCAAAAATGAGCAAGAGCTATCTCAATATCACCGACACACTCCAGGTAATAATCAAGCGTCAGATAATCAGCCATATCAAGCTGCTCCCTGCTGGCGAAAAAACCTTTAATATCCTCTCTGTTCATAGAAAAAGTTCATCATCCCTGCTCCGGTCTGCCGCAAGTTGCCCAAGGATATCTTATTAATAAAATCACACACCAATAATAGTACTACCGTTTTCAAGCATTAATACTTGCTGTCAATATTGCGCATTTGCACCAGATTATCCCTCAGCTTTGATGGAATTGAAATACTCAAATGCCTGCTGTGGATCAAGATTTTCATGCACCACTTTGTTCACAGCCTTCATCATTGCAAGCGGATAATCGCTCTGAAAAATGTTGCGTCCCATATCAACACCCGAAGCACCCTCATTAACAGCCTGCCACGACATGGTGAGTGCATCAAGTTCCGGAAGCTTTTTACCACCAGCCATCACAATCGGTACTGGGCATGAAGCAGTCACCGTCTCAAAATCTTCGGGAACGTAGTAGGTTTTCACAATCTGTGCACCAAGCTCGGCAGCCATACGGCAAGCAAGCCGGAAATATTTGGCATCACGAACCATATCCTTACCAACAGCCGTAACCGCCATTGTAGGAATACCATAGCGCAAACCCATATCAACCAGCCTGGTCATGTTATGGATAGAACGGGTTTCATATTCACCACCGATAAAAATCTGCAAGGTGATTGCTGCCACGTTCATACGAATAGCATCTTCAATATCAACGGCAAGCTCTTCATCCGACAGCTCTTTAAGAATGCTCGGTCCACCACTGCAACGCATAACAACAGCTTTTGTAAGACTTGGTGGAACAGTAGTGCGTAAAATACCACGAGTTAACATGATAGCATCAGCATAAGGCATAAGCGGCACAATGTTCACATCAGGGCGCTCAAGGCCGGTGGTCGGACCTTGAAAATAACCATGATCAATAGCAAGCATGACGGTTCTACCAGTATCAGGGCGAAAGATTCTTGAAAGACGATTTTTCATTCCCCAATCAAGAGAGTGAGCGCCTTTAAGAAAAAAACCGTAATTGTTGACTGGAGTATCAAGGTAATACTCTTTAGCCTGCTTATCTTTATCGTACTCTGCCATAGCGATAGCTCTCCTCTGTTCAGTTGTAATTATTTATCTAATAATATGTTGTCTTATGCTGAATTAACGCAGTGCGGCTGCAATATTACCGCCATCCACCGTAATAATAGCGCCTGTTGTCCTGATTTGAAGGGCAAGATGCACAAAGGCTTCTGCAACATCTTCAGCAGTCACCTCAAGTTGTAAAAGATTTCCAGCCATATACTCACGCTCACTTAACCCGCGAGCAGTAGAACGAGTTTTAATCATCTCCGCAGTCAACAAGCCTGTGCGAATACGATCGGCATTAATACCATTAGCACGAATACCATCACGACCATGATCGAGCGCATATTGACGCACAAGAAACATTGTCGCTGCTTTTGCCAAACCATAGGGACCAAAATCTGGACCGGGATTGACCGCCTGTTTTGAAACATTGTAGAGCAGCACGCCTCCGGTACCCTGCAATTTCATAACTCTTACAGCCTCTTGAGAAATTGCCTGATGAGAGAAAAAGTTTATTTCAAAGCTCTTACGGAGCAGGTCATCAGAAACCTCACCAATTCTACCCTGAATAGCAGCACCAACATTGGAAACAAGAATATCAACACCACCAAAACGACGGCATGTTGCATCGAATGCTGCGCGAATATCCTGATGTGATGTAACGTCACAGTTCAGCGAAAGTACATTCCCGCCAAGCTCCTCTACCGCACTATCAAGCGCTTCACGGGAGAGGTCAAGAATAACAAGTTGAGCACCTTTTTGCTGAAACGCTTTTGCTGTTGCCAAGCCAATACCACTGGCTGCACCAGTCACCATAACAACTTTGCCGGCAAAAACATCGTGATGAACTTTGTTCATTTTCGCCTGCTCCATATCCCAGTACTCAATTTCAAAGGCTTCACGCTCACTAATCGTTTCAAACGTGCCAACCGACTCGGCATCGAGAATAGCCGAGGCTGTGCATGTAGCAATATCAGCATTAACTGCAGCAGACTCTGCTGTTTTGCCAAGACCGAAAAGCCCAAGCCCAGGCACAAGTACAACACGAGGCAAAGGATCGAGCATGGTTACCGGCATACCGGTTGCCTGTTGCTGGGTGGTAAAATAGGTTGTGTATTCTGTACGATACTGCTCAACAGCATCGTGCACTGCCGCCTTGAATGCTGCAAGATCTTGCGCATCAGGTGCGAAAACAATAAGTGGCTTATTTTTTGTACGGATAATAAAATCAGGAGTCATGGAGCCTTTTTGACTCATGGAAACCAGATCCGGATTATTGACATAGGTCAGTATCTCAGGCGAGGTACGAAAATCGAGCAAAAATTGATGATACTCACGCATACCAGGAGCCTTCTCCTCAACACATGCACCACGAATGACAGGCGCAACGTCCTCGACAGAGGCAATTTCGGATGGCAATGCCACAGATGAAAACTGTTTTCTGCCAGAAACAGCAATGCGATGTTCAAGCAGTGTAACCGCTTCAATCATACGAGAATATGCTTCTTTTGCGGTTGAACCGAACGTCACAAGACCATGCTTCTGCAAAACGAGACCTTGAATATCTTGCTTGGTTTGATACACATTGACTGCCGAACGGGCAAGACCAAGCCCTGGCTTTACATAAGGGACTGACCCAAAACTATCGCCAAGCGTCTCGCGACACAGCGTAACACCATCTGGCTGATTGCTAAGCGTAAGAAGTGCAAATGAGTGAGTGTGAAGGATAAAGCGGTGCGGCAAAAACGCATGAAGCAGTGTTTCAATCGAAGGAGTCAGGCGCTTTTCAGCCATGTGGTCCGTAAGGCTGAACATGTTCAACAACAATAAATGCTTGAACTCTTTTGTTGAAAAACGCTGAAG
The DNA here is from genome assembly GCA_903874585.1 of uncultured Chlorobiaceae bacterium. Classification (GTDB taxonomy): domain Bacteria; phylum Bacteroidota; class Chlorobiia; order Chlorobiales; family Chlorobiaceae; genus Chlorobium. The sequence goes on from CAIQSY010000085.1 coordinate 8,564, forward strand.
CGCCTCTTCGCTGATACAATCATTATGATTGAACAGCTCACCAAGTTTCTGAAGTGGTCCAAGCCTGAGCGGTGTATAGTCGCGAACAGTAACGTTACTTAAATCAATACCGCTCGCCTTGATTAACAGCACCTCAGCACGATTACCAACCATATCAACCAGTTGACACTTGACCGAAGTGTTGCCGCCACCGTGCATCACCAGCGAACTCTCTCTACCGAGCAGATGAGAAGCATAAACTAATTCAAGAAGTTCAGGCTGCATCTCAGGTGCACTACACTGCTCCTTTACGAAGCATTGAAGATTAGCGTCGTTCCAAAGATTCTGCATAACAGATAATACTCCTCATACCGACAAACAACGGCATGTATAATTGAAAAATAATGATAAGCAAAAATACTACTCTCTCGGGGTCAACCGCGAGCCCTCTGTTTCTTTTCATGCCACTGCTCAATAAAAAATCCTGACGCATAGACCAGCAGAAAACCGGGAATAACCATGGCAAGAAACGTAAGCTTATTGGCAAAAGTCTCCAGTTGACCAGATGACCAAATCATCCAAACCAATAATGACCAGCTTGGACCAACAATAAGAAAAGCTCTATTCCATAATATTTTAAAGCTGTTATTCATAACCGACCATCCATTCTGAGATTACGTTCATTGAGTTTTTCGAGAATAATCCTGACCAAATATTGCAGAGCATTCAAAACATACGTAAAGTAGGCAAGAAAAGCATCCCAAATCAGCACCTCTTGAGAATAACCAAAATAGGCAAGCACAAAATAGAGAAGGTGAAAAAATGCAGCAATAGTGCTGCCAACATCTTCCCATAAAAACTCTTTTGAATAGACCCATTGATTAAAAATCTCCTTTTCAAAAAACATCCCTGTAATGAAGAGAAGAGCAAAAAAAAGTGTTTTGAAAAGAATAGCTATACTCACCCAATAAAAATTGGAAATAAAAAGATTGTTGGCATAAAGTATTGTAATAGTTAGACCTGCAATAAAAAAGAGAAACTGTATAGGAGCAAGAATAATCTGAATATCAGTCCAGATGGAGGCATTGCGTTTAATGAGCTGTTCTGGAGTATAACGAGGCATATTGTTCTGCTTGACTAATAAAGGGTAATAGGTCAGAAACACCGTACCGGAAGCATGGAATATAGCAAAAACGAAAGGAGAGAAAAAACTCTACGATGACTCTCTCACTACCAGAAGAAAGAAATGTTCTGCTATAAGCATAAGATAGTGCAGATGCAGTTGGATAAAGTACTCTCAACCAGTAGATTAGGGTAAAAATAC
>CAIQSY010000086.1 GCA_903874585.1 uncultured Chlorobiaceae bacterium
CAGGTTTTGACAAGAATGATCGCGTCTGTGCTCATGGAGCAACGATTGCTTATTGATATTTTGTCTTTGGATGAACGCTCACTGCAAAAAGTGCGGGATCCTGTTGCACAGCTCTCTTTATTTTAACCGGACACTACTGATGAAGCGTGATACTTTTTCGTTGAGAGCCTGATCGAGAATTCGTTTGTTGCCCAGATAATCGACATCATTGCTGGTGTGTTCCGGATGCGGAGCTGTAAGACCAAGTGCTGAAAAGACAATGTCTATGCCTTTGCATATTCCTTTGATGCTTTCGGGATTGGTTACATCACCAATGACTATTTCATCAATCATATCCTGAATTGCCGGTTCTCCATGTGCTCCGAGGGTTTTGATTTTTTCGGGATCACGCACAAGCGCGCGTACATGGTAGCCCCTCTCCTTAAACTCTTTCACGGCATATCTGCCGAGATACCCTGATGCACCAGCAACCAGTACTTTTTTTATTGCAGCCATGAATGCTCCTTGTTTGATTTTTTTACTCTACTTATATCGCTAAGCAAAAATATATTATTTAATAGCTACCAGAACAGAAACTGAGTTGAGCCTCAATAATTTATGATCCCCAGCGAAACGGTGGTTTCGCAGCAAAAAAGAAACCACTCAACGCATAACTTGGCTATTCAGGGTTATTACAGGGAAGACGTTGAGTTTCAGTGGGTCATACCGAGCAAACAGTGCACCTGAAATATGGTAAAAAAGTCCTCAACATTCTCATTTTCGCGTACATCACCCTTGCAGCCAATATATCGTGCTCTCTTTTGTTCGCCAATTGTCATGCACACCTTTGTTCGATATTGTTACCGTATGAGAGGTGGTGGCTTTGGACAGACTTGTTCCCGGTAACTCAATTGCTATCCTGAATTATTCAGATTAGATTTTACATACATTTAACAGAGTCTCTTTTCTCTGAAGCTTGGGAAATCGCTAAGATTAACGGTTGTCTATCAAGATGTTTTGATGTATAACGCGCGTGTTATTTTTGTTGCGGCTAAACCAATTAACGAGAGAGAGCACTAATGTTAAACGAAACAAACGATGCTTTTCTGGGAAACGGAGACATCGAGGGTATCCTGACTGAACTCGCAGTCATCAGGACGAATATTGTCTCAGAACTGGCTATGTCGCAGCAACGTCTTGATGAGGTTCATGCCAACAACAGGGAGAGCGCACGGAATCTTCTGCATTATATGGCTTTGCGTCGTAACGATTTGCGTTCGTTGCAGTTACGGCTGGCGAAGTTGGGTTTGTCCTCACTCGGTAGGGCGGAGTCGCATGTTCTGGCTACAGTTGATGCGGTTCTTGACGTTCTGCATTGTATGGGTCGGTACGATTGGCACCACTCTTCCGAGGAGGTGCCAGTCATGGATTTCCTTCACGGTGAGCGATTGCTCACTGAACATACGGACGCCTTGTTTGGAGCTTCGACGACAGGCAAGGTTCGTATTATGGTCACCATGCCGAGCGAAGCGGCGGATGATTACCTCATCGTTTACAACCTGCTGGAGCAGGGTATGGATTGCATGCGCATCAATTGTGCTCATGACAATGCCGCGTCCTGGGCGCGGATGATTGAGCACCTGAAACGCGCCGAGTTGTCGCTGGGACGCTCTTGTCGTGTTGTTATGGATTTAGCTGGTCCGAAGTTGCGCACAGGTCCGTTGGAACCTGGCCCGATGGTAATTCGGATTTTTCCTACTCGCGATGTCTATGGGCATGTCACTGCCCCCGCGAAGATATGGTTGACCTCGGAGCACTTTCCTCATTTGCCACCTGCTCCGGCGAGTGCTTGCCTTCCCGTACCGTCCACCTGGCTTGGCAACCTTTGCGTCGGGGAGCGTGTGACGTTCACTGATGCACGTGAGGATAAACGGGTGCTTAACGTTGTTGAGGTGACAGAGCATGGGTGTTGGGCGGAGGCGACCAAGACGGCATACATCGTTCCCGGCATTATTCTGACGAACGAGTGCGCAGGCTCGTTTGATGAGCAGGAAGGGCGTGTTGGTGCGTTACCATCGGTTGATAATTTCATTTCTCTTCAACAAGGCGACTTGCTTATTCTGACTCGAGATCTCAAGCCAGGTTGCCAGGCGACTTACGGCAAGGATGGAGAACTGCTCACCCCTGCTGTGATTGGTTGTACAATTCCGGAAGTATTTGATGATGTCAGGGTGGGGGAGTCGATATGGTTTGACGATGGCAAGATCGGAGGTGTCATCGAGAAGGTGGAGAAGGAACGTGTACTCGTTCGTATCACTCAAGATCATCTGAAGCCCATGAAACTGCGTGCCGATAAGGGTATTAACCTTCCTGAGAGTAATCTTCACCTTTCGGCTATGACCGATAAGGATATTGAGGATCTCTCTTTCATTGCCCAACATGCCGACATTGTTGCGTTGTCATTTGTTAATAGTGCTCAAGACGTTGAGTTGCTCCAGCAGTATTTGAGGAACTTAGGGGGGCGTCAGCTTGCCATCGTGCTGAAAATCGAAACGCGGCAAGGCTTTGAAAACCTGCCGGATATATTGCTGACTGCCATGCGTGCACCATGTTGCGGAGTAATGATTGCTCGAGGTGATTTAGCGGTCGAATGTGGATTTGAACGAATGGCTGAGGTTCAGGAAGAGATTCTCTGGTTCTGCGAAGCTGCGCATATCCCTGTGATTTGGGCTACCCAAGTGCTCGAAACGCTTGCTCAAAAGGGGTTGCCGTCGCGCGCTGAAATCACGGATGCGGCTATGGGACGTCGTGCTGAGTGTGTTATGCTCAACAAGGGACCTTACGTGTTAAGCGCTTTGCAAGTACTGGACAATATTCTTCGACGAATGCAGGCGCACTATGCTAAAAAGTGCTCCATGCTTCGGGAGTTACATGTGGCTCACCTTTTTCCCTACGGCTTTGACCGGTAGATTTGTACGTTTTTTGCAATGACATTTAACAACCGTTCATAATCCCGAAAACAATGTGGTGGACTTATGCGTTACTCTCAGCGTTATTTGCTTCGTTTACGGCAATACTTGCCAAAGTTGGTGTCAAGGGGATTAACTCCGATTTGGCTACGGCAATACGTACCGTATTTATTCTGCTGATTGCCTGGGGAATTGTCTTTGCCCGCAAAGAATCCAGTGGTCTTGCCCTGATATCGAGCAATAACTGGCTTTTTCTCGGCTTATCTGGTGTTGCTACCGGTTTATCGTGGATTTTTTACTTCAAGGCGCTGCAACTGGGAAATGTGTCACAGGTGGCACCGGTCGATAAACTGAGCGTTGCGCTTACTATTTTTCTCTCGGTGGTGCTTCTGCACGAAGTTGTTTCGATGAAAGTTCTTCTTGGTGCACTCTGTATTGTTGTTGGTTCTCTTCTCATTATTCTTTGAATTTTTCTCTTCATCATGCCAATCCAATAATCCTGTGAATCATGGTTCAAGACAATAAACCGTTCGCGTGAATCATCTTATCAGCGTTTTTTTTGTAGCGCCTTATCGGAAATGCTCTGCTCAATATCCGACGAAATCGAAAGGCTGCGCATAAGGTCGCCGAGGTTCTGCTGGACGCTGAGGTTGAGTTCGACTGGTCGGCCATGCTGAAAGTCGGGATTAGTGCCTTTGAGCTGGATGGTCATCAGTGATTTGCCGTCAGCGCTCATGGTGATGGAGGAGAGGAGTTGCGCATAGAGCATGTTGGTGAGCGCTTCGTAGGTGATGCGCAATGCTGGATTGGCTGCGGCGCGCTCTTCAAGAGAGGTGGCGTAAATGATCTGGCCGTTCTGTTCGGATGTTAGTTTGCCGTCAAGAATTTCAAACGCTTCATTTTTTATTTTTACCGGAATGTTTCCCTTGATGTAGCCGGTGGCATAGATTTTTTTCGATCCCTGCAAATCGAGAAGTTTCTGGATGAGAATATGACTGACCTGAAGTGTTGTTTCGCCCTCCTTCTTTACCATATCGTAGTCCAGACGCTGGAGAGCAATCGTGCCGTCAAGAACACCTGTGCTGAAGTCGGAGAGTGTGATGATGTCGGGGTTGAGGCGGTTTTGCCAGATCGAGACCGTTCCTTTTGGCGAAGTGAGGCTCATTTCTCCACTCGAATTTTTTTGTTGCAGGCTTTTCAGCGCGAAGTTAATGGTTGCTTTGCCATCACTTGAGCGGCTGAATTGCAGTTGTGGTTCGCTGAATGCGTAGGTTGCATTACCTTTTTCCTGTCCGAACAGGCGTTCGCCGGTGGTTTGCGGCTTTGCTGGCGGCTTGATAGTCACTTTTCCGCCACCTTTCGATTGCAGACTTCCATTCTGGATGGCAAAGCGGTTGTTGGTGATGGTGAGCGGAATCGTCCCGCTTATTCCGCCGTTGAGAGATCCCTTGAAATCTCCAAGCAGCCGAAGACGATCAAGCACCTTGATGTCATTGAGCTTGAGTGTAAAAAAAGTACTCTTGGTTATGGGGTCGAAACTGACCGGTGTTGAGGTGATTTTGCCGCCAAAGAGAGTCGCAGACAGGTCGCGCAGGGCGATGCCGGAGAGCGTTTTGTCGCTGCTGTTGAGTGTGATGGTGGCATTGAGGTTGTTCAGAAAATCATCACCAGCGACATCAATCGCAAACATCGGCTTTTGCTCTTTATTGTACACGGTAATCGCGGTGCCTTTTTCAGCCAGCACTTGTGCATTGCGCACAACAATTGTCGAATCCTGAAACTCAATAGGAATGCAGCCGCGGACTCGACCTGTAGCGGAGAGCATGTTGTTGCCACCCTTTTTGCTCCATATTGGGAGTGCATTCAGCGGAATATCGGCAAGGTTGAGAGTAAAGTTGGTCTGCTTCTCTTTGATATTGTACTCAATCCGTTGTGTTGAAGCCATCCACTCGGAGAGCTCCAGCGAACAGTTGCGCAGTGTGAGGGTACAGGGTTTGAGTGGATCACGCTTTGAGCCAAAAAGTGCCGTGAAATTTTTCACTGGTGTTGGTTGACCATCGCTTGAGAGTGTCGCCACATGCAGCGTGTCAAGCGGCTGTTGCCAGTGTTCAGCAGCACTGAGGTTAACGTTATAGCTTATACCATCAAGCCGCAGCTTTTCGCGAGTTATGGTAGCGCCCTCAATGGCGTATGTTGCTGAGATTGGTTTTACGTCGAAGTTGATGCCACTCTTGCGTGAGAGCTGCATGGTTACAATGACGGTAACATTGTTATCCGCGTAGTCGAACTGCCGTGGATTTGGAATTATGCTGAGTGCATCAGCTTTCATCGTGATGATAAGGTCCTTAACGTCATCAGCACCCGTTCGCTCACGGGCAGGTTCGCCCTTATGCTGTTGCAACTTCCATGAAATGCTGCCATTATTCAGCGCAAGCGCATAGGTTGTTGCGGCATTATTACAGGCATCGGCTGGCGTGGTGAATACCACATCAATGGAACGGAATCCAATGCCCAAAGGGGAAGGAAGCCCAAGACCTGATGTTGTTACCTGAAAAGGTTTACCCTTCAGTGCATCATCAAGCAACGATTGAGCATACCACGGAAAGGTAAACCATGCTGCTGCCCCGGCAGCTACCAGAAAGAGCGATCCAGCAATTGCGGTGCGCAGCAGCACTTTTTTCATCACAGTCGGTTCAATCAATTACTGAGCTTTCTTTTTCCACGTACCCTGCACCTGAACCCATGTTCCGGCAGGAAGCTTGGTGAAAATTTTCTGCGACATCATCGTACCAACGGCCTCAAGTGGCAGATTATTTTGCGCCGCAATTTTAGCATATTCGGCGCGGCGACCATTATTGATGCTGTTGATCAGCTCCTGGGCACTGGCGGATGCGCCCGGCGGCACGGCAAGTAAACCGTTATCCATTTCACCAGCAAGACCTTTAGCGCGTGCTGTATCGAGGTCAAGTGCCCAAGCTTGCGAACCCATGCCTGCAACCATACTCACCACAACGGCAGAGCGTAAAAAAAATTTGTGTAATGTTTTCATGTTCGTTTCTCCAGGTTAAAATAGGCCTTTTTTGCTGTCAAGAAGATTATCAAGTTCACGGTCAACCTTAATCCTGATTTCGTGGTCAATCTTGATGTTCATGTTAATGACAATTGGTTTGTCGGACGCCTCAATTTTGACCGTTGGGCTGCACCCCCACATAATTGTGCCAGCGGCCAGGCTGAGAAGCGTCAAGGCGCTCATTATCGTTTTTTTCTTCATAAAATGTTCTGCTCTTGTTGGTTAAGTTACCGTTTACAGGTTAATAATAGCGCATGGCGATTGTTGTTTCCAACTGTTTTGCATCGAGGGTAAACATACATTCGTTGTACAATGGTGCGCCTCTTCTTGGTTTAGGATTGTTTGAAACGCCAATACCCTCTTTTGGAATCGGGATTAAAAATCTGGTATCGAGCTTGCCGTTGCTGTTCTCATCGTGCAGAACGCTGATGGCGTAAGTGCCGTAGGGCATGTTGTGGAAGACCACCTCATCCTTGTCGCCGGTTACTTTTTTCAATGCGGTAGCGCACGCAGTTTTATGATCGCCTGGAAACCCTTTTTTATTGTTGTAGAGTGAAACGCCAAGCAGTCCAATATTATTTTTCAGATCAGTTATGTGAATGGTAATGGTGCCTGTTTGTTCTACAGGCAGAGCTGCTGCAGGTGTCGTTACCGTTGTTGTCGTTGCGGGCGCAGTATCTTCCCCATAAAGCGGAGCGGCGGTGGTTAACGCGAGTGCAAGAAAAAGTGTGTGGACTTTGTTCATAATGATTTGGATACGTTGCTATGCTTTCGTGAAATCGTTCATCTGCGTTCTCCGGGTATTGTTCTCATACCCTTGATGCTCATACCATGACGAAGAGATGAGTTTAATATAAAGAACGAGCGCCTCTTCTCCTGCATAGCGCCATTCGATTAATTTTGCTCTGCAAGCGTTGTGGCAATTGCGGTAAAATCAGCACTATTTTCGGGTGCTTGCAGCCACTGCACGGTAAGGCGGTTGTTGAAAAAAGTCAATTGGCGCTTGGCGTAGTTGCGCGTATGCTGCTTGATAAGCGTGACCGCTTCCGCAAAATCGATATCACCCGCGAAATATTGAAAAAGCTCCTGATATCCCACCGTTTGCAGAGCGCTTATCTGTTTGTCGCCCAAAATCTGGAGATACTGGTGATAAAGCCCTTCCGCTTCGTTGCAGAGACCGGCGGCAACCATCTCATCAACCCGTTGATTAATGAGCTGATAAAGCTGCTCGCGCGGCATTGAGAGACCGAATGTGCGGAAGTTGAGGTTGGCATGGTGCACGTTGCCCAACGCTTGAAGTTCAGTAACACTTTTGCCGGTTATCGCAATAATTTCAAGGCTACGAATAAGGCGCTGGCTTTTCGTTGCGTCGAGGGTTTTTGCCTGTTCGGGATCTTGTTGCTGCAACCGTTCGTAGAGTTGCCCACTGCCATAACGCTCCAATTCAGCAATGAGCTTTGCCCTGATGTCGGGGTTCGCCGGTGGCAAATCCGCAAAACCGTGCAGTAAACCCTCAAGATAGAGCGTTGATCCGCCCGCAATTATCACACGCTTGCCGCGTTGATGAATGTCGTTAATTCGCCGAACAGCTTCGCTGGCAAAGTCGCCAGCCGTAAACGGTTCTCCGATTGTTTTTTCATTAATGAAATGGTGCTTCACCTTCAACAGCATGTCAGGCGATGGTTTTGCTGTTCCGATGGTGAGTTCACGATAAATCTGCCGCGAATCTGCGGAGATAATTTCCGCATCAATCGTTGTTGCCAACGCGAGCGCCAGCGCCGATTTTCCCGAAGCTGTTGGACCAAGAAGAACAAAAATGGGCGGTTGTGCTGATGCTGAGAAGGCCATGCTGTGCGTTATCTGGATGTTTCTTTAAGATAGTACTTTTCCCTGAAACCGACGGTTGCGCTTTTTTTCAATTGTTTGTTTTATCTACATTAATCGCATATTTGGGATAAACGAAAGGAAAGCCGAAAGCGAGGGCAACAAAGGTAAACAACAAAGCCAAAAATAAAGGAGATTATGCAACGTACATTATCGGCAGTTGAGTATAGTGGTGATGAAGAGCAGCTTGCGGTGTTTGCAAAAGCACTCAGTCATCCCGTTAGAATTAAAATATTACTTTTGCTTGCAACGCAGCAATGCTGCTTTACTGGCGAGTTGACAGAGCTGATTCCAATGGCGCAGTCAACCATTTCGCAGCATTTGAAGGCACTGCTTGAAGCGGGTCTCATTCAGGGCGAAATCAATCCTCCCAAAGTTCGCTACTGCATCAATCGCGAAAACTGGGTGCTTGCCTATACGCTTTTCGAGCACTTCTTTTACACCCCTGAAGCAGAGAATTCCTGCACATGTGGCGATAGAGAACTCCAGTGAAAGTGTCATCGGTCACTGAGCCAGTCGAAGTGCCCATAACATCTCCCGCCAAACATTTTGTATTCTGCAACAAGGGAAAATCGAAGCAACTCTTTCCCTGAATTGACCATCACTTCTGCTCAAACCGGTTCACCAGATAACCAAATGAGCTGCTTTGTTTGACTTCGTCATGGGCGATGAGCAGGTAACTCCATTGTTTTCCGCCGCTTGATGCGGTGTGTTGTGATGCGTACTGGCAGTATTGCATGGCTGCGCGTTTTTTGTCTTGCACTTCGCCGCTGTCGAGTTCGTTGGCGGCTTTAGTTTCCACAAGGTAGATGGCACTTGCGGTTTCGACGACGAAGTCGGGGTAGTAGCGGCTTGAGTTGCTGGCCCAGTAGATTCGAAACTGTTTTGGTGCGGGGCGCAGCCATTTGAGGACGGTTGTGTCGTTTTCGAGGATGTAGGCGAACTCTTTTTCTGTTTTGGAGTCGAATTTGTATTCGAAATGGCAGGCTTTTTCAAAGCCGGTGAAGACGAGTTTTGGGATGAGGCTTGTCGGGGTGATGGTGTCTTTGTAGTGGCGGCGACCGTCTTTGAGTGCGGAGAAGTTCCAGTCTTCAATTTTGACGAAGGGCAGTACCTTTGGATCCTGATAAGCTGGTTCACTGATTTTCAGGTGTGCTTTGAGTTGGTCGTAAATGTTGCCTGCTATGAATTTGCGGAATTGGCGGACAACGAGCATCAATTTTGATGCTTCGCTTAGGTTTGCGGCAATGGCATCAATGGCCTGATTGGTCAGTTTGTGAAGCAGTTCAGCATTGTCGTCGTAGTCAATTTCCGGATAGTTGATAAGTTCAGAGATGACCTGATTGACCGGGTTTTGTGATGAATATGCACCGTATTTAACGCCTATGTCGGTGGTCTTCCGCTCGCCGGTGAGTTCGACGACCCGGATCTCCTCACTCTGTGGTTCGTATGAAAAACCTCTCGAAACATCAAGATCAAACGCTTCAAACCAGACTTTAACCTCTTCCTGGACGAGATCCATCCGGGGAATTTCGATGATGTTGTTTTTAAAGCTGGTGACGACCTCTTCGTAGATGGCTGCGGCTTCCTGCAGGAGCTGCTGGGTAAAGATACCGAGCTGACCTTTTGACTGTTCCACTTCAATCTGCTCCATCACATATTGCTTGACCTCGGGTTTGTTCAGGTCGGCCACTTTTGTGACTCCCTGTTCGCCGTTCATGGTTGGCAGGAGGTGGATGATGGCTTTTTTGGCATCAAGACGGTTGGTTGCAACCTGCTTCTCTTTTTCATCCGTCATGTCTGCAATCAGTTTCTCTTCGCGAGTTACTTCAACCTGGGCTTTGGAGGGTGATTGTATCACCTCGGTGTTTGCAGTGAGATCGGTATCATCAAGCTCAATGAACGAGACTTTCTGCAATATTGAGTTGGGGTCTTGTGCGGCTTTAACGACCTCATCAAATTTGTCATGAGCAATAACGGTCAGTTTGTCGATTGCGTCATCCCCTGTTCTTTCACCATTGTATGGAAGGCGCAGTCCGCGGCCTATGGTCTGCTTAATCAATACCGGAGCTTTGGCGGCACGCAGAGGTACAATGGTGTAGAGGTTGTTGACATCCCACCCCTCTTTGAGCATGCCAACATGGATAACTATCTCGATGTTGTTATCGGCTTGCTCTAATTCAATCAACTGCCGAAGAACCTCATCATCA
>CAIQSY010000087.1 GCA_903874585.1 uncultured Chlorobiaceae bacterium
AGCCGACAAACCAGCCCTTGCCCCGATGCGCATCTGGCACGCTTACGAACAGCTCGAAAAGGTCAACGGCACCAGCCCGAAAAACGAGCTCATCGCCCTCGTCTCGCTCATCCGCCGCGTCACCGGCATTGACCCCGTCCTGACCATGTACGACAAAACTGTTGATGCCAATTTCAAGGATTGGGTGTTCAGGCAGCACTCCGGCGCCGGTGAAAAGTTTACCGAAGAGCAGATGCAGTGGCTGCGCATGATCAAAGAGCACATTGCCTCCAGCATCCATATTGAGCCTGATGACCTCGACCTCACCCCCTTCGACGCGCATGGCGGCAGAGGCAAAATGTGGCAGCTTTTCGGGGAGAGGAAGGGGGCGATTATTGATGAACTTAACGAGGTACTAACGGGATGAGTGATCAAAACATTTTACATTTACAGGAACAATCTGAACATTGGGGCGGCCCTTGGACGGAGAAAAAGCTTAATGCCTTCAGCAAGTATGTTGATGCGTACCTGACCATTTTACAGGCTCACCCTTATTGGCAAACCATTTACTTTGATGGATTTGCTGGTAGCGGATCAAGAAAAGATCCAAAAACATCTTTATACAATCAACTTCAGATAACCCTTGAAGAGGAGGAAGGTTACAAAGGCGCGGCTGAAAGGGTTGTCCGACTTGAAAAAAGCTTTGATTACTATTATTTCGTTGACAATCAAGACAGCATTGAAAAGTTGCGGGCCAAATTAACGTCATTACCTGAAGCCGAAGGAAAGAAACTCTTGTTCATGGATGGCGATTGTAATTTGGAGCTAAAAAAATTAGCCACTACCATGAGAACCAATAAATATGCAGCATTGGTCTTGCTTGATCCTTTCGGCATGCAGATTAACTGGAATGCTATTGCTGGCCTGAAAGATACCCGCTCGGATATCTGGATTCTCCTCCCAACCGGAGTTATTGTGAATCGGTTACTTGACAAAGCGGGCGAGCTTAAGAGCATCGAACTGCTTGAATCGTTCTTCGGCTTATCTGAAGAAATAATCCGGAATGAGTTTTATAAAAAAGAACAACAGTTAACTTTGTTCGGAGAAAACGAGATTATAAAAAAAATCAGCAATCCGATTCACCATATTGCCAGCCTCTATATCCGACAGTTAAAAACTATATGGCCTCACGTCACTGATGAACCACTGATTCTGCATAACAGCCGGAATACTCCGATTTATCATTTTATTTTTGCCTCAAATAAGCCCGTTGCTGGAAAAATCGCAAAGGACATCATTAAAAGAATGTAACAATGGCACAATCGCACATAGAATGGACGGAAATGACTTGGAACCCTGTTACGGGATGCGACAAGGTTTCTGACGGGTGCAGGTTCTGCTACGCTGCGGCATTCGCAAAGCGTCTGCAAGCAATGGGAGTTGAGAAGTATCGCAACGGTTTTGGGCTTACCCTGCATCCCGAAACGCTTCAGGAGCCATTCAGATGGAAAAAGCCGCGAGTGGTTTTTGTCAACTCAATGGGAGACCTGTTTCACAAGGATATTCCACTCGACTATATTCAGCAGGTGTTCAACGTCATGAAGCAAAATCCGCATCACGTGTTTCAGGTGCTGACCAAGCGGGCTGATGTTTTAAAATATTACGACAGTGAAGGATGGCTGGATTGGTCGCACAATATATGGACGGGTGTATCGGTGGAAAATCAGCACGCTATGCACCGAATTGACAGACTTCGCGAAACCGGTGCTCGGGTAAAATTTTTATCCTGTGAGCCTCTGCTTGGGTCATTGCCGGAGTTGAACCTGCAAGGGATAGATTGGGTTATTGTGGGTGGTGAAAGTGGCAGAAATGCACGACCGATGAAGCCTGAATGGGTGCAGGAGATTCGTGAACAATGCCTTGCCGCCAATGTGCCGTTTTTCTTCAAGCAATGGGGCGGATTCAACAAAAAGAAAGCTGGGCGTACACTCGACGGGCTTCTATGGGATCAGAAACCGGTAATGCCTGAACCGTTCGTCGGTTAACAAGAACTTTTTAAAAATGAAATCGAACAGTTTATTTGTCCCGTTGGGAGAACTATTCAAAACAACAAGTGGGGGAACGCCGAGCAGAAATAACAACTCATATTACAACGGTATTATTCCTTGGGTAAAGTCGGGAGAACTGAAAGAGAGTGTTATTTTTGATACAGAAGAACATATTTCTGACGAAGCGTTAATCAAATCGAGTGCGAAATTATTTCCTAAAGGGACTTTACTGATAGCCTTATATGGTGCCACGATTGGAAGACTTGCCATTCTTGGCATAAATGCTACAACAAATCAAGCAATTTGCGGTATTTTCCCCAATACTTTAATTGATCATAAATACACATATTATTATCTGTTATACTCCAAGCCAAAACTTATTCAAAAAGGTATTGGAGGCGCTCAACCGAATATTAATCAGGATATACTTCGGAATCAACTTTTCCCTCTCATTTCGGTACCCGAACAGCGAGCCATTGTCGCAAAACTGGAGCAGCTTTTCAGCGAACTTGATAACGGGATTACCTGCCTGAAAAAGGCGCAGGAGCAACTCAAGATCTATCGTCAAGCTGTTCTGAAACAAGCCTTTGAAGGTGAACTCACCAAAGCATGGCGTGAGCAGCAAACCAACCTCCCGTCAGCGCAGGAGCTGCTTGCAAATATCAAACGCGAGCGAGAGCAAGCTGCGAAACTTCAGGGCAAAAAACTCAAGCCGGTTATTCCACTTACAAAAGCTGAACTTGATGACTTGCCTGCATTGCCGAATGAGTGGCGATGGATGAAATATGATGAAATTGGTTATTGGACGGGTGGAGGTACCCCATCAAAAGGCAATATTACGTATTGGCAGGATGGAAATGTTCTTTGGGTCTCCCCAAAAGACATGAAAGTAAGAACCATTTTCAACACGATTGATAAAATTACTCCTTTATCAATTTTACAGTCTTCAGCAAAATTGATACAAGCGAACTCCATACTTTTTGTTGTAAGAAGTGGAATAATTCGGCGAACTTTACCAATTTCAATAGCAGGCAAGGAATTGACAGTAAATCAGGATTTACAATCCCTGACTCTTTACAGTGGAAATTTTAATTTTATCTACTGGTATTCGATATCCAATGAACAACTCATTAGATCAATCTGTGCTAAAGATGGGACAACTGTTGATAGTTTAGAAGTTACAAAGCTTAAGAATTTTCCGGTAAGTTTTTGCTCCCCACAAGAACAATCCCAAATCGTGCAGGAAATCGAAACGCGCCTCTCGGTTTGCGACAACATCGAATCCACAATCCGTGAATCACTTGAAAAAGCGGAAGCCCTGCGGCAAAGCATCCTGAAAAAAGCTTTTGAGGGCAAATTGCTCAGAGAGGAGGAGCTTCAAATAACCCGCAACGCCCCGGACTGGGAGCCTGCTGAAAAGCTGCTTGAGCGCATCAGGGCTGAAAAACAAACTGCAAGGAACAAGCATTAACCGTTGCACTTATGACCAACACCCCGTCCGCCATTATCTCGAAAGTCTGGTCGTTCTGTCACGTACTGCGCGACAGCGGCGTGAGCTATGGCGATTATCTCGAACAGTTGACCTTTCTCATCTTTCTGAAAATGGCCGACGAGTACAGCAAGCCGCCTTATAGCCGCACCATCGACATCCCGCAGGAGTACACCTGGCCGAAGCTCAAGGAGAAGCGGGGCGCCGAGCTTGAAGTGCTCTACGCCAGCTTGCTCCGCGATCTTGGCAAAAAGCAGGGGATGCTCGGGCAGATATTCCTGAAAGCGCAGAACAAAATTGCCGATCCGGCCATGCTCTACAAGGTGGTTGACATGATCGACAAGGAGAGCTGGGTGATGATGGGCGCTGATGTCAAGGGCGAAATTTACGAAGGGCTGCTTGAAAAGAACGCCGAAGATACCAAAAGCGGAGCCGGTCAGTACTTCACTCCCCGCGCCCTGATAGAGGTGATGGTGGAGTGCATCCGCCCGGAGCCCATGAAAACCATTGTTGACCCGGCATGTGGCACCGGTGGATTTTTCCTGAAAGCGTACGATTTTATCACCAAACGCTACAGCCTTGACCGGAGCGACAAGGAGTTTCTGAAGCATCGCACCTTCGGCGGCAATGAAATTGTCCCCGGCACGCGCCGGCTCTGCCTGATGAACATGTTTCTGCACAACATCGGCGAACTCGACGGCATTGCCGCAGTCTCATCCGCTGATGCGCTGCTTGCGGATGGTGGCGTCCGGTACGATTACGTGCTCACCAATCCCCCTTTCGGCAAAAAGAGCAGCATGACCTTCACCAACGATGACGAGGAGCAGGAGAAAGAGAGCCTTGTCTATAACCGGCAGGATTTCTGGGCCATAACCTCCAACAAACAGCTCAACTTTTTGCAGCACATCCACACCATCCTGAAGGTTCACGGTCAGGCTGCCGTGGTGCTTCCCGACAACGTGCTCTTTGAAGGTGGCGCCGGTGAGCTTGTCCGAAAAAAGCTGCTCGAAACCACCGAGCTGCACACCATTCTCAGGCTGCCAACCGGCATCTTTTACGCACAGGGCGTGAAAGCCAACGTCCTCTTTTTCGACGTTATGCCCGCCCACAAAGATCCCTGGACTCGCGAAGTCTGGTTCTACGACTACCGCACCAACGTGCACCACACCCTGAAAAAGAGCCCGCTCAAGGCATCTGACCTGCAGGAGTTTGTCGATTGCTACAATCCAGAAAACCGCCACAAACGCAAGGAAAGTTTCACGCCTGAAACCCCCGAAGGCCGCTGGCGGAAGTACACCTACGAAGAGATTGCCGTCCGCGACAAAACCAATCTCGACATCTTCTGGCTTAAGGATAAAAGTCTTGCTGACCTTGATAATCTTCCTGATCCGGATTTACTCGCCGGGGAGATCATCGAAAACCTCGAAGCCGGGCTGGCAAGCTTTCAGGAGATTCTCGGGGTGCTGGGCAGGAGGTGAACGAGCCTCATACGTATCGTCACAGCATCAGCATCCCTCCCGAGACAGGGATATAGCAGCCCGTCACGAATCGGTTGTGGTCGGAAGCCATTGCAACCACGGCGCCAGCGACATCTTCCGGGAGGGCAACCCGCTTCAGGGGGGTCATATCCGCCATCATCGCCTTCTGTTCCTCGGGCAACCAGGCGGTAGCGTCGGTTAACGTAAGACCGGGGGCAACCACGTTGACGCGTATGCCGAAGGGGCCAACCTCTTCTGCAAGAGAGCGGACAAAGGCGTCAAGACCCGATTTCGCCGTAGAGTGTGCAATGAACCCTGGCGATGAGTGACGCGAAAGAGTGCTCGAAATGGCAATGATGCATCCCGACTTCCTTTCGATCATGCCTGGCAGCACAGCCTGGCAACTGAAAAATATCGACTTGAGTTCGCCACAAAGCTTTGCATCAAATTCATTCCAGGAAAATTGTGTGAACGGTTTTACAGGAAAACCAATCGCAGCGTTGCTTACCAGAAGGTCTATTGGACCGAGGCTTTTTTCCACCTCTCCGATCATCAACCGCATCTGCTCTTCGTTACGAACATCCGCCCTGATGGCAAGTGCCTTGCCCCCTGCTTTCATGATTTCCTCGACAACAGCCTGCGCCGCGCTTTCGCTCTGAAAATAGTTTACCGCAACAGCAGCGCCTTCAGCGGCGAGAAGTTTGGCAGTAGCCCGACCTATACCGCGGCTTGCGCCCGTGACCAATGCAACTTTGCCGTTCATATTCTGTTATCCTCCATTTGTTTAAAAACATCGTTGAATCATGGCATATCTATCAAACATAACAAAGAGTGGCAGATATACCCAAAAGTAGTGAATGAAAATCCGCCGTCTCCGCTTTGTTGAGCTTGATGAAAAGAATTTTCTTGATCCATGATTCTGCAAATTTCAGGAAAAATGCAATGGCGATTTATTCAGTTGCTTTTTCATTCCTTCGTATTCTTTTTTACGCCTTTCAACATTTTCCTTTCGTCGCCCTCTAATTTTCGTTGAAGCTTTTTTACATCCTCAGCAGGAGGCAAGTTTTCAGGCACAATCCCTCTTTTGGTAAGCATATCTCTTACCGCTCCATTATTATCAACATGCTCTTGTTCAATAGTGCTTTGCCCTTGCAAATCTTTGCTTTGCACATTCAGCCCTGTCATTTCAGACGCTAAATCTTTAGCTTTAATGCTAATGGTCGGTAAAAAATCAGCAACAGGGCGGCTTTCTGGTACACCCATTTTTCGTTTCAGCATGTGGGTGTTTAAACGGAACAATGCTTGATCGCCTTTGCTTCTGATAAGAGCAAAGCCTTGACTATCAACGCCTCGTTCATATAAAATCCCTGAAAGCTGTTTTTCGGTTTGGCTGAGTTTTTCCCTTGCTTTAACCCGTTCATATTCCAACAACCGTTGTTCGACTAACTCTGCTCGACGTGTTTGAATGGCAAAATAGTTTTGAGCAAATGCAATTTCCTGCTTGCGGCTATCGCCATTTTGAGCGATTAAATAACAAGCATAACGAGTTAAAAGAACGTCGGTTATCTCTTTTTCAGCACCAGAGCCTATTGAGACCATCTTCCTGATGTCAGGAAAATGGTATTTAATTTCTTCTCCAGCATGTTTACAGGCATCTTTAGCTTTCTGGATAATTTTCTCAAAGTTCTCCCACTTGCTATAGCCTAATAAATGCTGTAATTCACGTGCGCTCCAGCATTCTACGCCATCCAACTTGCCTGCGGCTAATTCAAACCGTACAAATAACTCTTGTATCTCTTCTGATTTCATACTAACAAACTTCCTCACATTGATTGTTTAGAAACAAGTTACACCCAAACAAGCACGTTTATGATTGTATTGCAGCATAACATGGAGAATGGCGATAGAGTAAAATAATAGAGATTTATTATTTATAAAACAGAAAAAGAGGTAATGAAAGAATTGTCATACGCTCATCAATGCGCGCCCGACAAATCCGCCTTTTCCGATTTGTTGAGCTTGATGAAAAACAGCAGCGGGAATTCAAGGGCAAAGACTACGCCAATCAGCATAAACGCATCCATATAGGCGAGATGGTGGCTTTGCACCGTTAACGGTCCTTCAAGGGCGTTCAGCGCGGTGAGCTCTGCGCCGGTGGGGGAGAGTCCGGTTTTGATGGTTGCCATCTGCTTGATGGTGTCCATGCGTGTTAT
>CAIQSY010000088.1 GCA_903874585.1 uncultured Chlorobiaceae bacterium
ATATTTTGGTGTCTGCATGATGATGATAACCATGCCAGGACTACCGATGATTGGCCACGGACAGGTTGAGGGCTTTACGGAAAAATACGGCATGGAGTATGCCAAAGCCTACTATGACGAGCAACCCGACGAACACCTCGTCTGGCGACACTATCATGAGATATTCCCCATCATGAAAATGCGTCCGCTCTTTGCAGAAGTACGTAACTTCTTTCTCTATGACGTTTATTCACCGGAAGGATCAGTCAATGAAAATATCTTCGCCTACTCCAACCGGCTTGGTAATCAAACCGCACTGGTGATTTTCAATAACTGCTTTGAGCGTGCTACCGGCTGGATTAAAATGTCGGTCGGCTATCGCCAAAACGGCGAAATCCAGCAGAATTCTCTCTCCGAAGGGCTGAATATCGGGCACGAACATAACGCATTTGTCGTCTTCAGAGATCACGCCAGCGGACTTGAATTTATCCGCTCCTGCCAGGATATTGCCTACAATGGAATGCATATTGCAGTCGATGGTTACAAGTACAATGTTTTCCTCGACTTCAGAGTAGTCCATCCATCAAAACTGCGCCCATACTACCGACTTGCGGCAGAACTCAACGGCAGCGGCGTACCATCAATCGAACTTGCCGCGCTCACCATGAGCCTTTCGCCACTTCACCATATTATCACCACAGCACTTACTGCTGAAGTCAAGGCTGAGGCGATTGATGAAGAACTTGATGAAAATAACAACACGTTCGAGACGCTATTATCAACCCTGCTCGATGCCGTTGCCTATCAATTCAGCGAGTTGATGGAAA
Source organism: uncultured Chlorobiaceae bacterium (assembly GCA_903874585.1). Taxonomy (GTDB): domain Bacteria; phylum Bacteroidota; class Chlorobiia; order Chlorobiales; family Chlorobiaceae; genus Chlorobium. The sequence goes on from CAIQSY010000088.1 coordinate 807, forward strand.
AACCGCTCAACGTCCCTGAAACACTTGCTGCTGAGGCAACCGAACTCTACAAGCAGGCGCTGCTGCTCCCTGACCTCCTGCAAGAGAATAAAGAGACACGCAAACTCCAGACCGCGCTTGGGCTCAACAGCAAAGATGGAAAAGAGTACGAAACACTTGCAAAACATTGGGTTATGCTCAATGCACTGCAACAGATGCTGACGGCAACAGGTTCACTCAATCAGAACCTCATCGACGACTGGCTCATCAGCGATGCTCTGCGCAACATCTACCCCGAAGCCGGCATGATTGGCATTCCGGGTGAAAACCTGCCAGACTTGCTCGTCTGTATGCTCACACCCAAACCAGAAGCTGCGGACAATGAAACTCCAGAAGAGCGCTTGCTCACCTGCATAAAAACGCTGAACAACGGCAATCGCCACCACCTTGGTCGCCTGCTGCAATTTGACGAACGCCACTACAAAACATGGTTCCGCGAACAACGTTTCAGCGTCCTTGTTGCGTGGTTTATAATGCAGGAGTTGCTCACAAATCCAGCAACAACCGTTGAAGATTGGCTCGAAGGCATCGAACAGCTCGATATGCACGCCTTCCTTGCCGGGTATGAGATGGTAGAGCTGGTGCGGGAGAAGGAGAGGCTATAAAAAATTCAGAAAAGGAGGTATAAGTGCAAACCAATACCTCCTTTTTAGTGATACAATGTGTATGATAAACAATGCTGAAAACATCGTTACACCACACCCTTCTTCGGGAACTTCAGCAGAGTAAACAGCCAGGCAAACATATCGCCTGCAGCATGAAACCAGTGGCTGAACAACAGCTCGACACTCCGAAACACTTCCGGCACATGCCCGCCAGTGATATACAGATACGCAGTATACAACACCACAAGCGACCCAACCATAAGCACAAGCTCCACAATTTTTTTCAGTGATGAAAAAAGAATCAGCACAGAAATCATAACGGAAGCGACAAACAACACTGGGTGCTGACCGAAATATTCAACCGTTTTTTCCATAAATGTAGTTTTTTGCAGATTAAAGGTACTCTTGCAGAATAACGGCAACTTTTGATGAAGGTGCGACTTCAGCAAGTTTTGCTCGTGCTGCCTGCAACTCTTTACGCATTGCATTTGAAACAGCAGGATCATCAAGAATGATCTTTGCATGACGAAAAATCTCTTCACCGCTCGCTTCGTGCTGAATCAACTCGGGTACAGCACGTTCACTACTGAGTAACCCTTTCGTAACAATATTGGCAAGCGATATGCTTTTCAATTTAACCAATTGACGACCAATCATATAATTGAGCTGACCTGTTCGATACACAACAATCATGGGAACACCAAAGCACAACGCCTCAAACGTGGCTGTGCCGGAGGTCACCAAAGCAAGATCACTGTACTGCATAACTTCATAAGCCGAACACTCAAGCATCGGCAACTCCTGATACTCCGCCAGCAGCGAAAACACCTCTTTATCAAGATTTGGGGCTCGACCAAAAAGAAAAACAGAGCGATATTCTTTGCTCAATAAACGTGCAGCTTTCAGCATATCTGGAAAAATATGGGCAATCTCCTGCTTGCGACTACCCGGTAAAAGGCCAATCAGCAGGGTCTCCTGAGAAGCGAGATTATGCTGCTGAAGCCAACGCTCTTTTGGGGGCAGCTTCACCTCCGCCAACTCTTCAATAACGGGATGACCGACAAATTCCGCACGAATACCATGGCGCTTAAAAAACTCAACCTCAAAGTCGAAAATAACAAGCAGGCGATCCACATCACGCTTGATCGCTTTAACGCGTCCCTCTTTCCACGCCCACACTTGGGGGGATATATAATAAATAACAGGTATGCCAAGTTCACGGAAAAAACGCGCCATAATCAAGTTCATGCCGGGATAATCGACAAGCAAGGCGGCGGATGGCTTTTCACGAAGCACAGCAGCTTTAAGCTCACGGATAACCCGCCGAAGAAATCCTGCATGTTTGATCACCTCCACCATCCCCATAATGCTCATCTGCGCCGTATCATAAAGCAACTCTGCACCAAGCGCACGAAGTTTTGGTCCGCCGACACCAAAAACTGTGACATCAGGTCGAGCTTTTAAAAGAGCTGCCACCGCACCTGCGGCATGCATATCTCCAGAAACCTCACCGGCTAAGACAAAGAGCTTCTTCGGCATCAAAAAAAGATGATAATTGGATGAACGGGCACGAATCTGTATCTTGTAAACAATTTGTTTTTTTGCATTTCAATGCAAAATATTTTTCAGATTCAATTATATCAAAATCAAGAGAGAATGCAAGTTAAATTCGGTACTGACGGATGGCGCGCAATTATCGCAAAGGATTATACTTTTGACAACCTGAAACTTGCTGCGCTTGCTTCGGCACGCTACTTTCTCAGTCACCCAAACAAAGCCAAAGGTGTCTGCATTGGGTACGACACGCGCTTCATGTCCAAAAATTTTGCCGAATACACTGCTGATATTTTTTCATCGCAAGGGCTGAAAGTCTTCCTCTCAAACAGCTTTGCCTCCACACCTGCCGTCTCTCTCTTTACAAAAGCGAAACAGCTTGCCGGTGGAATTGTTATTACCGCGTCTCATAATCCTGCAATTTATAACGGCTTCAAAGTCAAAGCCTCCTATGGTGGACCTGCTCATCCTGAAGTTATTGCTGAAATCGAAAAAAATCTTGAACTGATTGACCCGGCTACCGAAATCAATGCTGATAAAAAGCTGATTGAAATGGTGGATATGAAGGGATTCTACCTTAACCATCTGAAAAGCAGTATTGATTTACCAACCATTCAGGAGTCACGCATAAAAATTGCGCATAATGCCATGTATGGCGCCGGGCAGGATATGCTCACCAGTTTGTTTGATGAGTCAATGCTCAGTTGTTACCATTGCAGCATCAACCCAAGTTTTGGCGGCATCAATCCTGAACCAATGCCGCAGTATATCGGCGAATTTATCGACTTCTGCAAGGAGATTGAGCCCGATGTAGCCATTATCAATGATGGCGATGCCGACAGAATCGGTATGCTTGATGAGAAGGGTGCTTTTGTTGATTCGCATAAACTCTTTGCCATTATTCTTAAAGATCTGGTTGAAGAGAAACACAAAACTGGTGAAGTTGCAAAAACATTTGCACTGACTGATGTTATCGACAAAATCTGCCACAAGCACAATCTTGTGATGCATGAATTACAAGTTGGCTTTAAACATGTGAGCAAGCTGATGACGACCAATGACATTCTTATCGGTGGTGAAGAGTCAGGTGGTATTGGCGTTACAGCCTTCCTTCCAGAACGTGACGGTGTCTATATCGGTCTGTTGATTCTGGAGATGATGACTCGTCGGAATAAAACACTCTCGCAGCTTGTCGAAGAACTTTACGACGAATATGGATTCTTCTGCTACAACCGCCTCGATCTGCACGTCAGCGAAGCTAAAAAGCAGGCGATTATAGCCCGCGCTGCAGCAGGCGATTTGATATCAATTGCGGGATATAAAGTGCTGAAATTCAGCGATCTTGACGGATATAAGTACCATTTTGAGGGTGGCTGGATGTTGATTCGCGCA
>CAIQSY010000089.1 GCA_903874585.1 uncultured Chlorobiaceae bacterium
CCCCATGAAAAGCGTGAAGCCTCGGCTGTTTTGCCGCTGAATGAGGTTGAGAATCACTGTCGCCATAGCCAACTCTTGACGCCACTTTTTCAAACAGATTTGTTATATATGTGAAAGGAAACGCTAATAATTTCTTACGAATAACGAGAAGTGCACAATAAATGAGTCAGGATATTCTCTCAGTCAGTGAGCTGACGCAGCAGATTAAAACCAAGCTTGAAACGAACTTTTCCCACGTCAGGCTGAAGGGCGAACTCTCGAACTGCAAACGGCACAGTTCGGGGCATATCTACCTCACGTTGAAGGACGAAGGGGCGCAGATACCGGCGGTGGTGTGGAAAACAACAGCGAGCCGCCTGATGGTGGACATCAAGGATGGCATTACTGTTATTGCTGAAGGTCGGCTGGAGGTTTATCCACCATCCGGGCGTTATCAGCTTATCTGCACCTCCATGGTTGAAGCGGGGCAGGGCGCACTGCAGCAGGCGTTTGCCGAGCTGCTGCACAAACTTTCAGGACTTGGCTATTTCATCGACGAGCGCAAGCGCCCGATTCCTGCAATTCCTGAAACTATCGGGCTGGTTACCTCACCAACAGGCGCGGTTATTGAGGATATGAGCAACGTGCTCGGGCGTCGTTTTCCCGCAGCGCGTTTGATGCTTTATCCCGTGCGCGTTCAGGGCAGCGGCGCGGCTGAAGAGGTTGCCGAAGGAATCTCTTTTTTCAATACCGCCAAAAAGCGGCAGCATCGTCCAGAGGTGATTATTGTCGCCCGTGGTGGCGGCTCCCTTGAGGATTTACAGGCATTTAATAGTGAGGTGGTGGCTCATGCCATCTACCATTCAGCGATACCGATTATCAGCGCGGTTGGTCACGAAACTGATATCACCATTGCCGATATGGTTGCCGACCTTCGCGCCGGAACACCCTCAATTGCCGCTGAACTTGTTGTCCCCGATAGTGAGGAGCTGCTGCGCATGATCGATTTCTCTCAAACACAGCAGTATCGCCTGCTTCATGCCAAACTCGATGGCGCCGAGCGTCAACTCCTTTCAATTTGCAACAGTTATGCTTTTAACAAGCCACCACTGCAACGGCAGCAATATCTTGAACGCATCGACTCGCTTGTTGCTCAAATGGCACGCTCCGTTGCAACCACCTTTCGCCAACGCGGTGAACGTTTTGTCTCCGCACGGCAAAAGCTTGAGCTGCTGGATTATCGCAAAGCACTCGAACGCGGTTATGTGCTGGTGAAAAAAGAGGGGAAATTTATCACTGGCGCTCAAACGCTGCAACCATCAGATGGGGTTGAGCTACTTTTTCACGACGGTGCACTGCCTGCGGTGATTGGCGCAAAACACGAGGCGTCATGCGAATGTTCCATCATCAAATCCCCATGACCATCATAATATCCCTATAAAGCAACTGCTATGACCAAAGCTACTGTGGCGGCTGTTATCACGCAACGTGATGATACGCCTGATATTATTCTGCTGACCAAACGCCATGTTCGTCCATTTCAGGGGCACTGGTGCTTGCCAGGCGGGCATATTGATGATAACGAAACAGCGGAAATGGCGGTTGTGCGCGAAGTGCTTGAAGAGACGGCTCTTCATGTTGCAGCGCCGACTTTTTTCGGTTTCTTCAATGAAATTTTCCCCGAATACAACTTTCACGCAGTGGCGCTCGCTTTTTATGGCACAGGCAAG
>CAIQSY010000090.1 GCA_903874585.1 uncultured Chlorobiaceae bacterium
CAATGGTGGCATCTTTGTCTGATTGCGTAAAATCTTCAATCAGCACATTCTGATATTCAAGGGGAATCTCTTTTGTGGCAGCGCGTTTGATAAACATGCCGCGGAACGGTTCAACCTGAAAAATGCCGCGGAAATTCAGCGACACATCAATCAATCCGCCAAGCATAAAGAGACCGAATGATGTCAACGCCGTCTCCTCAAAAATACCGCAGGCAATAATGGTGGCTGAAACCAGCGAATCAGCATAGCGGAGGCAAAGCTCGGTGGCAACCATTCCGCCCATCGAGTGCCCGATAATGTGCAGATTGCGTGATTTGTTGAGTCCGAGATGCTCAATCAGTTCACTCGCCTCATCACTGAAGCCTTGAATCGTCAAACTTGGGTTGTATCCTTTGATGATGGTTTGCCCAGTGCCACTTTGATCGTACGTAATACAACGATACTTTGGCGCAAGTATATTGACCAGCGGCTTCCAGTATCGCGATGAAACTGCCCAGCCATTCACAAACAGTACGGCAGGTTTTTCGCGTCCTGCAGTGTCAATATCTGCCGTATCTTCATAATAAAGCTTGCAGCGTTTCGAGGCTAAATAACTCATTGAAACTGTTCTGTATGGTTGTACGATCAAAAAACAATGGGTGCAATATAACATAAACGAACGTTTCTTCATTTTTCCAGAATTTCTCAATCGGGAAGGTCGGGCAAGACGCTTTTGTGACTCTTTTGCTCAATGAGTACATTAACCACGCCTAAGAACGACGTTTGTTTCCTGTCATAACAACCTTGATTACATGGATTATTCACTGACCGCACTTTTCTCCACGCTTGTGGATTTTATTCTGCATATCGATACGCATTTGCAGGTTCTGGTGGCTGAGTATGGGCTTTGGCTCTACGCTATTCTTTTTGTGATTATTTTCTGTGAAACTGGCTTGGTGATCATGCCCTTTCTGCCGGGCGATTCACTCCTTTTTGCTGCCGGATCACTTGCCTCCATAGCAGTGTCATCGCTTAATCCTCATCTGCTTTTTCTGCTGTTCTTTTTGGCGGCTGTTTTAGGTGATACGGTGAACTATCAGATTGGTCACAAGCTTGGAGCCAAGGTATTCCAGCATAAAAGTTCGCGATTTTTTAATGCCGACCATCTTGCTAAAACCAATGCCTTTTTTGAAAAATATGGCGGCAAAACCATCATCATCGCTCGCTTTGTGCCAATTATCCGCACCTTTGCCCCATTTGTTGCCGGTATTGGCGCTATGACCTACAGCCGATTTATTCTCTATAATGTGCTTGGCGCCCTGCTTTGGGTTGGGCTGTTTACCTACAGCGGCTACTTTTTAGGCCAGTTGCCATTTGTGCAGCACAATTTCAAGCTGTTGATTTTTGCCATTATCGGCATTTCGCTCTTACCGCCGATTATTGAATATTTGAAGCATCGCTTCCAGAAGTAGCCGCTTTCGTCGTGCATTGTGGCGTTGCTTAAGTGGTGTTATCTCTTGACGATTTGGCAAGTTACTTGGCTGCACTTCGTGTACACTCAGGTTGCCGAAAGCCACACCATTCGCTGCTATTAACAATGTTTACGGAATGTTGACAACTTGTTGATGTGCGCTGTTTGATGTTGATGGTTGTGTGGAAATAGTTATGGAATAAATTTGATAAAAAGATATAAGTTGTTTTATAAAAATAGATTATAGTGTGTCGCTTTATTGTGGATTGTGATTGTGGATAACTAAAGTGGATTCGTTGAGTGCGGTTTATACATGGTGAAAATGTGGATAACTTCTACTATCTGCATAGGATGGAGCTGAAGAGGCTCCTGAATGGCCTCCTGAATAGCCGCTTGAGCGAGTGTGGAAAAGCCCACAACTTTAAAAAAAGATTATTTATAATTCGTGGATTTTTTTATAATCACTACCCCTTTTTGATTGACTTCGGCGTATAGCGCAGCCTGGTAGCGCGCTTCCTTGGGGTGGAAGAGGTCGTGGGTTCGAATCCCGCTACGCCGACTCTCTCTTGCCTCTTTTCCTTTCCTTTGCTGTATCTTTGCCATTATGGATATTCAGGCGAAATTACAGATACTCTCTGGCGCTGCCCGTTACGATGCTTCTTGCGCATCCAGCGGCAGCAAACGTGAAGCCTCTTCTTCTGGCATCGGCAACACCTCGCAGAGTGGTATTTGCCATTCGTGGTCGGATGACGGGCGCTGCATTTCGTTGCTGAAAATTCTGCTCTCTAACGATTGCCGTTACGATTGCGCGTATTGTGTTAATCGTCTCTCTCATGATATTCCACGTGCCTCCTTCACTGCTCGTGAAGTGGTTGACCTTACGCTCGACTTTTATCGCCGCAACTATATTGAGGGGCTTTTTTTAAGCTCGGCCGTTATGCAAAGCCCCGATGTCACCATGGAGCGCATGGTGCGCGTGGTTGAAGCGTTACGAAGCGAAGAGCAGTTTGGCGGCTATATTCATCTCAAAATTATTCCTGGTTGCAGCAGTGAACTGGTGCGAAAAGCGGGGTTGTATGCCGACCGCATCAGCGTTAATATTGAGTTGCCATCGCAGGTTTCGCTCCAGCGACTTGCGCCACAAAAGAGCAAGGCGGCGATTCTTGAGCCAATGAAGCTGATTGGTCAGCAGATTAACACCAGCCTTGTTGAACGTTCGGCAAGCCGTAAAGCGCCAAGGTTTGCTCCGGCTGGCCAAAGCACGCAGATGATTATTGGCGCAAGCCCTGAAACTGATTTGCAGATTTTGCGTCTTTCACAAGGGCTCTATAAAAAGATGCAGCTCAAGCGTGTTTATTACTCGGCGTATATGCCTGTTACAAACGATAATCGGCTGCCTGTGCTTGCGGCACCACCGTTGCTGCGTGAGCATCGCCTTTATCAAGCCGACTGGCTGTTGCGCTTTTACGGCTTTTCGGCGCAGGAGATTCTCTCGGATGATCTTCCCAATCTCGACGAAACCTTCGACCCCAAAACGGCGTGGGCATTACGCCATCCCGAATTTTATCCGGTCGAGATCAATCGTGCCGATTATAACACGCTGCTTCGTGTCCCCGGCATTGGTGTAACCTCCGCCAAACGCATTATTGCCGCTCGTCGGTTTTCAGCCATCACGCCCGAAGGAATGAAAAAAATCGGTGTGGTGATGAAGCGGGCAAAATATTTTATCACCACTTCTGGGCGCAGGTTTGAGCAATCCATCCGCACACCAGAGCGCATTCGCCAGCAACTGCTGCTTGTGGAATCGAATGTGGTGGAACCGCCACGGCAGCTTGTTTTTCCGGGGCTTTACGCATGATAACCATGAAGCGATATCTCTACGATGGAACGGCTGATGGTTTATTTTCAGCAATTTCGTGGATTTTGGCAGAGGAGTCTGAACCGGAAAAGGTGATGCTTGTGGAGCGAGAGCAGACGCTTTTTGAAGAGGGATTGTTTATCAACACCGATACTCTGCAAGCTGAAGCGCTTTTTTCGCGACTTCGCAGCCGTGCGCCTGACGCAGCATACACCATCTACATGTTCATGCTTGCAACGCACTCCGGTATGGAGAGCAGCTTGCTCCACTACTTCGCTTTAGCGTTTACCCATGGCGACAAGGTCAATGGCTATCTTACGCATCAGAGCGTGCGCGATATTGTTTCCATTGCCAAAAAAGTTGGGCGGGAGCTGCATCGTATGAAAGGGTTGTTGCGTTTTGAGAAATTGCAAGATGGCGCCTATCTCGCTAAAATGGAGCCCGACAATAACATTATACAGCCGCTTGCCAACCATTTCCGTACCCGATTGGCGGCACAGCACTGGTTTCTCTACGATGTCAAACGTCGCGTTGCTGCTCGTTGGAGCAATGGTGTGCTGCAGTTTGGTACTATCGAACAGGTTACCACACCGGCGCTTTCGGAGGATGAAAAAAAAGTGCAGGCTTTGTGGCAGACCTTTTTTAAAACCATCGCAATTGCCGACCGCAAAAATCCTCGTTTGCAAAAATCCAATATGCCAATGAAATACTGGAAATATCTTACGGAAAAACAAGGGGAGTAATGCTGCACAGCATGACTTGTTATCTCTTCCTCAGCGTACGGCATCGTTAATAATCTGAACATGCAGCGGAATACGCACTTCGGGCATGAGGTGTTGGGGATAAAAACCTGCCTCAAAAACTTCATTGTTAATCGTTATGGCATCATCAGTAACCATAACTTTATAGGCTATTACCAGCAGTGAGCCGTACAACTCAACATCACGATGGTACACGCCAATAAGTCGCTCGATAGTACCGTTCAACGCAGTCTCCTCCATCAATTCCCGCAAACATCCCTCGTGTGGTTCTTCGCCCACTTCAAGAAAGCCACCCGGCAGTGCCCATTCGTTGAATGCTGGTTCATGCGCTCGCCGTATCACCAGCAACTCATTTTTTTTATTGACGGTATAGGCAACTGCCACTGGCAGTGGATTAACGTAATTCACCCATGAGCATGAGGGGCAGAAGAGCCTCTCACGTCCGTCGATCATGTCTTTGGCGAGTGCTGTAGTGCAGTGTGGGCAATACGAATAGGCTCTCATGCTTATACCCTGAAACTTTTTATTATCGCTATTGATTTTAATTCAGAGATAATACAACAGAGAAAAGGCTTTTACCAACACATGAAATGTTTCATTTATGTCAATAACTATTTTACAAGCTGGCGTTCCTGCGCCACCTATTTCCGCCAAAGATCAAGATGGAAAGCTCGTGACGCTCGAAGAGTACCGTGGCAGAAAGGTTGTGCTCTACTTTTATCCGAAAGATGATACGCAGGGATGTACTAAGGAGGCTTGTGCTTTTCGTGATAATTTCCCTAAATTTAACACTATTGGAGTCGAGGTGCTTGGTGTGAGTGTTGATGATGAGCGCAAGCATAAAAAGTTTGTCGAGAAGTATAATCTTCCCTTCAGGCTTGTTTCGGATTCGGATAAAAGCATTGTTGAGGCTTACGGAGTGTGGGGATTAAAGAAATTTATGGGTCGTGAGTATATGGGAACGAGTCGGGTGACCTATCTTATTGATGAACAGGGTGTGATTGAATATGTGTGGCCGAAAGTTAGTCCTGAAAAACATGCGGATGAGTTGCTTGCCTATTTACAGCAAAAAATCTGAAAGAAGATGATCGTAAACGAATTTGAAAAGCTTAAAAGCGGCAAACTTCTGCTTGCTTCAGCCAATATGCTGGAGTCGAATTTTAAGCGGACGGTTTTGATTATGTGTGAGCATAATGAGAAGGGTTCATTGGGCTTTATTTTGAATCGTCCACTGGAATTCAAGGTTTGTGAAGCTATTTCCGGCTTTGAGGAGATTGCAGAGCTGTTGCACAAGGGTGGACCTGTGCAGGTTGATACTGTTCATTTTCTCCATTCTCGAGGCGATTTGCTTGATAAATCGCAGGAAATTATTCCAGGGGTCTTTTGGGGCGGCGATAAGGATGAGTTGAGTTTTTTGCTCAATACTGGTGTTATGCTGCCCAGCGAAGTGCGTTTTTATCTTGGTTATGCTGGCTGGAGTGCGGGGCAGCTTAAAGCGGAGTTTGAGGAGGGAGCCTGGTACACGGCTGAAGCGTCGCGGAGTATTGTGTTTGGCGACGCTTATGAAAGAATGTGGAGCCGATCGGTGCGTTCAAAAGGTGGAGAGTACCAGCTTGTTGCCAATGCACCAGAGCTGCCCGGGTTAAACTGATTGGAATTTGTTCAGTAACCGTAAAAAGTATATATACAGTTGTTACTTTCTAAGGGGGCTGTTTTTTGATTTTTCTGGGGATGACAGGCTTTCGACAGGGCAGGTGTAAGATGGAGTTGCACTCCGAGTTTCAGCATGGATGGACTCGTAAAAGAAGTCTATGCAACATTATATGCAGACGATTATTCGTATGCAATGGCTGCCTGATTAGCACAAGTTAATTAATCAGCCATCGTCCGATGGGGGAGGCGCTTACTCTGAAGCCACCGGATGGCATAACCAGCGCTTGAGCTTCGGTTCGCGCAAGTAAGCCCCAACTGCTTTTGCCTGAAAAGGCAGGCGGGTGAAACAAAGAGGGATAGTGAACCGAACTTTACAGGTGTAGCACCGGTTCATGAAACAACGAACACCTGAGATGAGTGTGGTAGCTTTATTGAGCAATGTTTTGGACGCGGGTTCGACTCCCGCCATCTCCACAAAAGGCTCGTCCAGCAAGGATGGGCTTTTTTGTTTTCTGTTTGTGACATGGAAAAAGTGAAGCATTGAGACAGACCAATTTTATCAGAATTGATGCGAGTTGCTCATTTTTGGTATAGTCTTTGGTATACTTTTTATGCCCACACCATTTCTATATAAGAGGCTTGGTTTTTCTCCTGAAGCAATTGATGCACAATTAGTGTACACTGTTCCAGATCGGTTAGGATGCGCTTATAATCGAGCAACGCATTTGGAGGAAGGAAAGAAACAAAATGATGCAGGCGCGGTGCGATTTTCTTGATAGTGGCTTACAAAAATTCACAATAGAGCTCATGTTTTTTTGCATGAGCTTTTTTTTTGCCCATTAGTAGGAGATGCCCAAAAAGGCTGAAACGTATAAGTGCTGATAAATACCATTGGGTGAAAATATTTTTCAATGAAAAAATATTTTTTTTCAGCCTTGATATAGAAAAAGAAAGCAATAAAACATAATAAAACGTAGTAAAGCATAATAAATAACAATAAAGAAAAGAATAAAAGAAAATTGTGAAAGAGTGATTTTTTCAGAACAGGTTATCGGCTCTCGTAGCAGTTTGCAATATCATTTTTTTAATATACCATACGCAAGGATACTGTGTTTTTACGATACAAATAAATGGAGATGCAAAACATGAGAAATGTTCAGAAGCTATACAGACAACGTGAAGTTATCGGCGATAGAAAGAAGTGTATCATTGGATATTACTGCCCATCTCGAAAGTGGCGTTTTATCGTGGGATTGTGGCTGGCAAATATATACGCACTCTTCAGAGTTAGCTGATTTTTTATTGAAGGAGAACAGGGCAGAAATGACAGTATAAAGAACATTATAAAGCAATTGAAATCATGGATAAGACTGAACAAAAGACCAAGGTGAAAAACCCCGCTTCTCTCACCATTCGCCGTGACGCAACGGATAAGCGCCCCGCTGATGAGATGATAGCTGATGCGCTTATGGGAACGGGTGTGGCTGGTAATTCAAGAGTTATCAGGTCATTGCATAACGACCGAGAGGTGCTTGATATTGATGCTTGTGTGAAGATATTGGAGACGGCAGCTAAAAAGGTCGGTGAGGGTGATTTTTCAGTGATTGACAGTTTCTTGATGTCTCAAGCTGTATCCTTGGACATCATGTTTACCAGTATGGTGTTGAGGGCTAATAGGTGCACAACCATTCAAGGTATGGAAAGTTACATGAAGTTAGCTTTGAAAGCGCAGCAGCAATCCCGTTTAACACTTGAAACGCTTGTAAAGAATAAGAATCCGCGCCAGACGGTTATCACAAAACAGGCGAACATCAGCAACGGGCCTCAGCAGGTCAACAACACGCTGAATCAGGGAGGCGAGCCGCATCTATTGAAATTTGAAAAATTCAGAAACCGAGCAAAACAAACGATTGAAGAACCATGAGCAAAAGAAGGGAGAACGATTGGACACCAGAAAAACGGGTGCAGCCAGCCGAAGCGATTCGGTAGCGGCCGTCTTGGACAAAGTCAACAGTGGCAGAAACCGCAGCAGGAAAAGCCAGAGTAGCGCGGAATAATGTTTTATTTTATTTATTTTTAATACTTTGAAGTAACGCAACTGAAGCATGAACAAGAAACAGCTCACCGAACGCGATATCTGCACCAAATATATCACCCCTGCACTGGAGCGAGCTGGATGGGATATTGCGACCCAGGTGCGTGAAGAGTTTCCGCTGACCAAGGGGCGTATTATTGTTCGTGGTAAGCTGCATACCCGTGCTCAGTACAAGCGGGTTGACTACGTGCTTTTCTACAAGCCCAATATTCCTATTGCGCTTATTGAGGCCAAAGACAACAATCACTCTCTTGGCGATGGTATGTAGCAGGCGCTTGGTGATCTTTGAATCTCTATGGGTTTCTCCGCCTCTTGAGGCGTAAAATATGATAGAGTTTTCTTCAAAATACTCCGCTGCTTGCGGCAGGGTTCTTTATAGCTTTTAGAACTATTTCAATGAATGAGATACATCACTTTGTTAAAGTTGACTTTTATCGCTTCAAGGCGTTTGAGAGGTTCACCCTTAATCTACGACACTTCAATATATTAGTTGGGCCAAACAACTCAGGGAAATCAACAATTTTGGCAGCCTTTCGTGTACTCGCTGTTGCACTACGGAAGGCTTCCTCACGGAATCCTGAGTTTGTTACTGCAGAGAATGGTCGTACGTTAGGGTATGTCATAGATTTGAGAGGAGTCTCAGTTGCAGAAGAAAATATTTTCTATAACTATGATAATTCCAGACCGGCATCAATCCGATTTACGTTTTCAAACAAGAATGAGCTGCAACTTTTTTTCCCTGAAAGTGGCGTTTGTTATCTGATAGCCAAAACTGCTGGCACGACACCAAGGTCTCCCTCTGCATTTCGTAAAAACTTTAATTGCTCTATTGGTTTTGTGCCGATACTTGGTCCCGTTGATCATGATGAGATACTCTACCAAGAGGAAGCTGCACGATTAGCTCTTTTTAATTACACTGCCGCAAGAAATTTTCGAAATATCTGGTATCACTATCCACAAAGGTTTGAAGAGTTTCGTCGCATACTTAATGAGACTTGGCCGGGGATGGATATTGAGCCACCCGTAGTTGATTACTCCCATACAAAACCTCGCCTCCACATGTTTTGCCCAGAGGAACGTATACCTCGTGAGATCTTTTGGGCAGGTTTCGGTTTTCAGGTGTGGTGTCAAATGCTTACTCATCTTGTGCAATCCAGTGATAAGGTGCTGTTTTTGATTGATGAACCCGATATCTACCTTCATGCTGATCTGCAAAGGCAGTTGCTGTATCTTCTGCGAAACCTTGGTCCAGATATTCTGATCGCCACTCATTCTACTGAGATAATCACAGAAGCAGATGCAGACGAAATCGTTTTGATCAATAAAAAGAAAAAACAAGCATATCGTATCAAGCAACCATCTGAACTTGCAGAGGTATTTGCAATTCTTGGCTCCAATCTGAACCCAGTCCTTACCCAACTTGCGAAAAGTAGACGTGCTCTTTTCGTTGAGGGAAAAGATTTTCAGATACTTGGCAAGTTTGCACGAAAGTTGAGTTATGCAAAAGTCAGCAACAGGAGCGAGTTTGCAGTCATTCCTGTAGAAGGATTCAATCCGGAACGGATTAAAAACTTTAAAAAGGGAATTGAAGCGACTCTTGGGGTGAAAATATTAGCAGCAGCGATTTTAGACAGAGACTATAGATCTCAGGCAGAGTGTGAGAGTATATCTCGAGCGTGTAAAGACTTTTGTGATTTGGTTCAAATACATGATTGTAATTCCATTTCTAAATCAATAATGAACTCATAATCCAAGGCCATGCGACGATGGAATGGACTCTTTGTGTATCATGTTCCATCCCCCTTAACGAGG